>JANNFJ010000938.1:0-4157 GCA_031379725.1 Calothrix sp. OTE_75_metabat_31 | reverse complement strand
TCCCCCCCCACTCCCTCAATGCCCAAATCAAATGATGCAGTTCGCGGTTTCGAGTACCTGCAAATGGTACGGAGATTTGCGCTGGAATCGGGGATGGTTGATGTCGAATTACAAGAAACTGAATCGAAGCACATTGCTATATGTATTTTTATTAGTAAAAATATTGACATTATTAACCAGTTGTTAAATACGCATCTCCAAGCATGTCACGAATGCTTTCACCCAACGGTTCGCCGCCAGGTGCAAATCTTTGCAGCCCCACTGGCACAAAGATTTGGCATTGATGCAATATGCAATATTCACGCTGTCCCTACTACCATTTTGGTTGATGTCGGTCGAGTTGACCCCACCGACTGGCTGGGTATAGTTGCACACGAGTATGCCCATGCACACTTAGGACTATCTGGGCACAATCAACAGTTTGCAAGTATTCTTTGTCACCTGTGTTTAGGATTGGGTTTAGAGCCTCCGATTTGGGGTATGGAAACAATGGAAAAAAGCTTGCGGAGTTGGCCCAATTGTAAATCAACAATCAATCCTTTGGGGTTTTGGATGGGAGATTCATAAAATGATTAAATATTTTTAGATTTGGGATTTGGGACTGTGGGGCATTAACTATAGTGAGTCAAAAGTTGTAGTCATTGGTAAGTAATATATACTCACATCCAAATCTGAGAAATAGATTGCATTAAATTACTAAATATTAAACATTATTTCTCTAAATAATAAAAATCAAATTTCATATTTTAAGCTGAATGTAGAGAAAGCTATTTACATTTGACAGCTAACTATCTACTTTTTGCTGTGTTCTAAATAGTTAAATTAAGTTTTTTTTCCTTGGTTAAAAATTAGTGCTTGGAGAACTTTTGATATGACTATTCCTTTATTGAGTTACATCCCTTCATCGCAAAATCAGCGTGTTACTGCTTATGAAGTACCAGGTGATGAGCATTCGAGGATTTTTACAACTGATAATTTGCTGACTGTACCCGAAATAGATGTGTTAATTGCATCTGCATATCGGCAAATTTTCAACGAACAGCAAATGACTGCTTATTCACGCCAAAAAAATCTGGAGTCCCAACTCAAAGCAGGTCAAATTACTGTGCGCGATTTTATTCGCGGATTAGCAATTTCCGATATATTTCGTTCGCGCAATTATGATACAAATAACAACTATCGGTTTGTACAAATGTGCGTGCAGCGCATTCTCGGACGCGAAGTATATAACGACCGCGAAAAATTTGCATGGTCAACTGTATTGGCAACTAAGGGTTTAAAAAGTTTTATCGATGCTTTACTCAATAGCGACGAGTATTTAAATAACTTCGGTTGCAACACAGTACCTTATCAACGTCGGCGAATTCTTCCCCAACGTAGCACCGGTGAGTTACCCTTTGCTCGTATGGCTCGTTATGATTCTTTCTACCGTGATAGTCAGCCACAAGGCCATATTTACCGTTTGGCGGATACAGTAAAGCCGTTTAACCTGTTTAATTTTCTGGAAGAAGCTGATTTTAGAGCTGCGTTTGGTGTGTTATTGCTATTTGTGGCAATTGCCGTAATTACCTTATTGATCGGTTACGGATTTAATCTTGCTAGATAAACCTAAAGCAATCATCACTTAAGCAAAAAAGCGCTCTCACATATGGAGAGCGCTTTTCAAATTTTATCTAGATTTGTGTTCGTGGATTATTAAACGTTTGTAGTAGATAGAATTGATGCTTAGTTGAGGATACTAATCAAATTTCAACCTCTTCGATTTACCTTTAAGCAATGACCCTGCACCCAAAGCACCGAAGGCTAGTAAGCTTAATGCAGAGCTAGACTCAGGAACAGCAGCAACTCTATAACTATGGTTATCAGTTTCAAATGCACGACCAGTTGATCGCATCACGATTCTATCAAAAGTCTCTCCTTGATTGGCTAACAAATTAACGTAAACATTATTTGCGCTGCCACTCTGTGCGCCATTCGCAGGGGCACCCGGAACATTTGCACCATTAAATGTTTTAAGGAGATTGTTCCCACTATAAACATCTACAAAATTATACGTGTCTATCGACCCCCAGTAAAAGCCAAAGTAATCAAGAGCAGAAGCAAAGTTAATAGTTACAGCACCAGTATTTCCGGCAACATCTCGATTGGCGACTTTATCACCTTTTGGAGAAATTGTTAAAAACTTGCTGGCATTATTAAATGGGCTAGCATATTCACCACTTAAATTCCCTTGGACAATTCCATTAGTTGCAGAGTAAGTAACATCTCCTGAAGAAGGTGCTACCCCATCATTAAAGTTGATAGTTCTAGCTCCTTGAATATTAGTATATTGACCTTCTCCTGCAACAGGGGTAGAACCACCCTGTGTTAGGCTAACAGCGTTAGCTGGGTTAGCACCCATGAAAACAACTGCTGTTCCGACCAAGGCTAATGATAGTGCTTTTAAAGTAATCATTGATTTGTGTCCTTCTCATGTGTGTTTGCTATATACAAGTTGGCATATGAGATGGCTATCTGAGTAGTAGTCTAGTAGCATTTTTAACTAAAAAATATAAAAGTACCTATTTGTCGGAAAAAAGCATAAAAATATCTAGAATAAAGGGTTTTATGAAACAAAAAATGAATTAACTTCCGTATCAGTACTGCTTAAAAATAATGACATTGTGATTTTTGTATATAGTTCTAAATCTGTAAGTGACATCACTTCATAGGAGTTGAACTCAGACACTGGTAACAACGCTCCCCCAAGCGGTATACCTACGGCACGAGTAGCGCGATATACCTACGGTAGGCTTACGCGATCGCAACTGGCTAGTACCGTGCGGCGCAAATAAGAATACCATTGTAGTGCGTTCGAGCAGCGTGCCCTAGCCCTTTCAGGGCGGCTACGCCAACGGGCTTACATCTTGCTCGCGTACTCTATAAAGCGAGCAAGATGCTCGCACTACTTTAAAAATGGTATGGTTACTTACGCCATGCTGTACTAGATATGCCCAAACCTGGCCCCTCACTTGCTTGCCTCGATTACCAGTAAAGTTTCGTTAATTTTTATCAGAATAATGAAGTTTAAGTACAACTACTACCTTAAGATATTGTCTTAAGTTGTTAATTTTAATTAACCTCATGGAGGTTTAATCTTGGCATTACCATTACTAGAATACGCACCAAAGAGCCAGAATCAGCGTGTAGCTGGCTACGAAGTTGGAAGTGACGAAAAGCCTAAAGTTTTCTCCACTGACAACTTACTGTCCTCAGATGACATGGATAATTTGATTGGGGCTGCTTACCGTCAAATTTTTTTCCATGCGTTTGCAGTTGACCGTCAAAAATTTCTCGAATCTCAACTTCGCAACGGTCAACTTACCGTGCGTGACTTTATTCGAGGACTGGTACTTTCAGACACTTTTAAGAAAAGCTTCTACGACCTCAACAATAATTATCGATTTGTTGAACAGACCGTACAGCGCGTTCTTGGGCGTGATGTATACAACGAGCGCGAAAAAATTGCTTGGTCAATCGTAGTTGCAACCAAGGGGATTCGCGGCTTTATTGACCAGTTGCTCGATAGCGAAGAGTATTTAGATAACTTTGGCTCCTCGACTGTACCTTATCAACGCCGTCGCGTTCTTCCCGGTCGCGCCCAAGGTGAATTGCCATTTAACATTAAGTCACCGCGTTACGAAGACTACACCCGTGGCAAACTCGGTTTCCCCCAAATCATTTGGCAAACCGAAGTTCGTCGCTATATCCCCCAAGACAAAAAGCCCAAAGCTGGCGACCCCGCTAACTTCTTAGCAATGGCACAAGGATTCGGCACTCTTGGCAACAATCCTCAGCGGCTGTCATCTAGCAACATCGATTTAGAGAAGGATGTTCCTTATCGTAAACTCGCAAACGTTAGGTAAGCTGTTGGTGTTTAAAATTTAATATCTCTTTGATTGGGTCATTAGTCGTTAGTCAAGGGTTAAGGGTCAAAGGTCGAGTCAGTTCGATTTTTAGGCTTTTAACTTTGGGCTTGAGACTAATGACCTAAATTTTTGGTTAGTTGTCAGTTGTCAGTTGTCAGTTGTCAGTTGTCAGTTGTCAGTTGTCAGTTGTCAGTTGTCAGTTGTCAGTTGTCAGTTGTCAGTTGTCAGTTGTCAGTTGTCAGTTGTCAG
>JANNFJ010000934.1:0-3555 GCA_031379725.1 Calothrix sp. OTE_75_metabat_31 | reverse complement strand
TTTTGGAGAAACTGCATATATGTTTACTGCCACCCTTTTTAAGCGTGCAACAATTACTGCGGCTGTTCTTGGTATTGGTTTATCTAGTCTTGTAGCTGCTAAACCTTCACAAGCAGCAACAATCAATCTCCCTTTAACATTTAATACCAACGAATTGAAAGCTGGAGGAACTGCGGTTTCGGGAGTTTCACCCAACATTACACTTGACGTTATCAACAGACTTAGTTCGATTCAATTATCGTTTGGCTATTTATTTACACAAGGTAGCAATGATAAATTGCAGGTGTCGTTTAATAGAGGTGGTACTAAGACTCTTATCGCTGACTTAGCTCCTACTTCTACCAATAAAGATGTTAGCTTTGATTTCACAGACCTATTTAAGAATAATTTTGCAACGCTTGGGGAAGGTGATTTCACAATCAACTACGACCTTTTGGGAAGCGACCCCAGTAGTTTTGCCAGCTTCAATAATGCCAAAATTGCCATTGAAGTTCCCGAACCGACAACTACAGTAGCGGGATTTGTGGCTTTAGCCTTAGCTGTAGGTGCGATGCAGCGCAAACGTAAAACTGTTGTTAGTGCTATCAAAGTTAATTCCTAAATAGTATTATATTAAAGCGAGCAAGATGCTCGCACTACAATGGTATTCTTATGGACGCCGTATGGTACGGCGTTGTTGCCTATGCTACAGCGCTAAACTACTGCGGTTTCAAGAACTGCACCTTGCATTTTGCCAAAAGCATCAATGAGGGTTTGTAATTGTTGGTCAGCTTTCATGACTCCTAAACCCCGCACGGTAACTTTACCGGGGGAGAAAACAAAGCGGTTTCGCAAGCTTTCAGATAAATTTGCTGCCAATAAATTCCATCCAGGTTCCTCCATTGGAGTTTCTAGGACAATGTGCTGCTTGTTTTCCGGTTTGATACGGCTAAATCCGAGATTCTTGGCTAGCAGTTTGAGTTCCATCACCCGCAATAATTGATTTGCGGATACGGGTAATTTACCATAGCGATCGCTCCATTCAGCAGCTATCTGCGTAAGTTCGTATTTTGACTTGGCTGCGGCTACGTACCGATAAGCGCTCATCTTTTGGTCTAGGTCAGTGATATAGTCAGCAGGGATAAATGCTGTTAGATTCAGGTCTATTTGCGTATCCTCAACCTTGGGTATTTCCTGACCGCGAATTTCCCGAATCGCTTCTTCGAGCATTTCCATGTATAAATCGAAGCCAATAACATCGAGTTGCCCCGATTGTTCGGCACCGAGTAAATTACCAACACCTCTAATTTCCATGTCCCGCATGGCAAGCTGATACCCTGAACCTAATTGCGTAAATTCTTGGATAGCACGTAATCGCTGACGGGCTGCATCGGAAAGCGATCGCTGTTGGGGGTAAAATAACCACGCATGTGCTTGAATCCCCGCACGTCCAACACGTCCCCGTAATTGGTAGAGTTGAGACAAGCCGAAGCGGTGGGCATCTTCGATTAAAATCGTATTCACGCGGGGTATATCTAAACCCGACTCAATGATGGTAGTACAAACCAGAATATCCGCATCACCGTTACTGAAAGTGAGCATCGTTGATTCTAACTCGCTTTCGTCCATTTGCCCGTGTCCAATCGCAATTCTTGCACTCGGCACCATTTCCCGCAGTTGGGTGGCTGTCTCTTCAATCCCATCTACACGTGGAACTACGTAGAATATTTGTCCACCTCGGTCTAATTCTTGACGAATCGCTGTCCGGACTGATTCAGGGGTGCGCGGTGCTAAGTGGGTTTTAATTGGTCTGCGGGAGGGTGGGGGTGTAGTAATCAAGCTCATTTCCCTGATTCCCGAAAGTGACATATATAACGTCCGGGGAATTGGTGTAGCCGAAAGCGTCAACACATCAACTTGGGTTTTCAAGCTTTTAATTTTCTCTTTCTGATTCACCCCAAATCGTTGTTCTTCGTCTACCACTAACAAACCCAAATCTTTAACAGCAACTTCTTTACTCAATAGTTGGTGCGTCCCCACCACAATATCAAGTTCCCCGGTTGCCAAACGCCTAATTATTTCTCGACGTTCGGCAGGACTACGGAAACGGTTGAGTAAACCAACGTTGATGGGATAGGGTGCAAAGCGTTCTTTGAGGGTATGGTAATGTTGCTGGGTCAAAATAGTAGTCGGTGCGAGGAGGGCAACTTGTTTACCTGCAGTGACAGCTTTGAAAATAGCCCGAATTGCCACTTCAGTTTTGCCAAAACCGACATCACCACAAACCAACCTGTCCATCGGACGTTCGCTTTCCATATCGCGTTTTACATCCTGGGTTGCCTTGAGTTGGTCGGGGGTTGGTTGGTAGGGAAAAGAATCTTCCATTTCCTCTTGCCAAGGCATATCAGGGGGATAGGAAAATCCTTCTTGTTGCGATCGCGCTGCATACAATTTCAGCAAGTCCACCGCTAACTTCTTAATCGCCTTACGGACTTTGTTCTTAGTATTTTCCCATGCCTTGCCCGTCATTTTATTCAGTTCGGGCGGTTTCTCGCTATTTGTCCTCAGCCTCGAAAGTGCCCCAACTTGGTCTGCGGCAACCCGCAACAACCCATCTGCATACTGTACAACCACATAATCGCGGGTTTCCTCATTAATCGTTAAGCTTTCCAATTTCATGAACTTTCCGATACCATGATTTCGGTGAACTACGAAATCTCCCGGACGCAGCTTATTTAAATCAACTTGCTTGGAAGAGGCTTGACGACGCTTGCGAATATAACTGGGTGTCGTCAGCGAATGTTGCCCATAAAATTCGCGGTCGGTAACAACAGCTATTCGATATGTCGGTAAAATAAAACCTTCGAGTTCAGCCAGTCCCGAATATTTGAGCGCAACGGGGGTATGATTGACCCTCAGCTTGTCGATTGCTTGATAATCGTGGGGATTGGGGATAAATTGGGCCGGACAATCGTGTTCTTGGAGTAGCGACACTGAACGACTTGGTTGTGCCGAAATTACCCAAACCGCAAAATTGCGATCGCGTTCTTGCCGCAATGTCTCCGCTATCTTCGCAAATTGGTGCGGTGTCACAGGTACAGGACGACTAGCAAGGTTGAGTCCCGATTCATTTCCAGACTCCGTAATAATTGTTTCTGCTAACTCCGATAAATAGATTAATTTAAATTCTGAAGCAGCTAGAAGACATTCGCCAAATTCACGATGAATCTTGGGGAAGGGTGTGGGGGAAGAGGAAGAGGGGGAAGACAAGGGAGAAATTTTCCCCTTGTCCCCCTCGTCCCCCTCGTCCCCCTTGTCCCCCTCGTCTCCCCGACTCCCCAAATTCTCCCAAATTTCTTGGGCATTTTCGACCCAGCGATCGCTGTGTGCGTGACATTGTTCGGGTTCGTCAATGGCAACAAAAGTATTTTCAGGTAAATAATCTAATAGCGATGCTGGTTTGTCGTATGCTAAACCTAAAAAACGCCGACTTCCTTCTAACGTAGCTAAGTCTAATCTCAACTCGTCGCTTAAAGTTTTAAATTCAGAACTATCTTTGAGTGCATCGTTAATAAC
>JANNFJ010000378.1:0-4257 GCA_031379725.1 Calothrix sp. OTE_75_metabat_31 | reverse complement strand
GACTTAGCTCAAAGTGTAAAGATTTTTTATGGGAATGGAATCTATCAAAAGTTTGAAGACAAAGTGAGAATTAATTTAACTTATATCGGAATCCGATTTGATTTTTGGAAAGCGTAGCGGGTCTAATATGTCTAATGTGCTTAATAAATTAAGAGTGGAATAACCACAGAGGACACAGAGAACACAGAGGAAGAGTACTTAGTTCTCTAAGCGCATTCGTTCCCGCTTTCTTAGCGCAGGCTGTATCTTAGCTTGCTTCTGGGTAGGAGTACAATAATCGAGTAGTAACACTATAGTAAAACTGTTGAGGTATTTATGGTTTTGAGTGTATTGGGATACATTGAACTGCAATAATGTATGTATTGCTCAGATGATTGCAGCACAAATATTTAATCAATGACAGTGGAATAGTACTTATTGCATTATCTAGGTCTAAGAGGATGTTTGAAAAGTCCTCTTCTTGGTCGCAAAACGTTCTAGATCCCCCTCAATCCACGCCACATTGCTCAACGGGGGGAACCCCCGCACGCAAGTGGCTCCCCTTATAAAGGGTGACTTTAACTCCGGTTCCCCCCTTTATAAGGGGGGTTAGGGGGGATCTAAAAGTGCCTAAAGTCACAGCGAAATACTTTTCAAACAACTTCTAAAACACATTTTAGTGGCTTGCAATTACGACAAATTGAGATATATTTTGTAGGACTACTATTTGATTTTTGAAAAGATGCGTAGGGTGTGTTAGCGCTAGCGTAACGCACCGTTCCGGGGACTTGGTGCTTTACGCTGTCGCTAACGCACCCTACATATACTTAGATTTTTTCATAAATCAAACCGGATTCCTATATATTTGTAAGTAATTGGGGTGCATCATATGAACAATAATTTAACCACTGAGAATAGATTTGGGTACTTGCAACGTCAAGCATTAATTGAAAAACTAGCGCATCGCTTTGCCGAAATCAACAGCTATCAAATCGAGCGAAATTCAGATATAAATGATATTCAAAACTCACAAATCAAAATTTGGATAGCAATGGCAGAAATTGCAGTTTCGGAAGTAGAGAGAGAAATTACTCTGGGATTTGAGGGAGATAGTAACGAAGAACAGGATGCAGATATTGCAGCTTTCTCCGATTTAGACGAACATACTGTCAATGAATTAATGGATATCTAATTAATATTGTATGAAACGGCGATTTTATGTTATTAACATGGGTATTTGTTGGAGTTTATCTAAAGATTTTTACTTGAAGCTTTTACAAAATGGAATTCAGAATCAAATTAAAGATTTAGATCTACAAAAATATGAGGCACGTACAATCAAAAAATCGCCACCCAAGGCTAAACCTATTGATTTGACTGATTTTGAGTTGGAACATTATCAGCAAGAACTCGAACACTTTCTGAAAACTGGAGAACAAACGGGATTTAATGCAGCCGATTTTATTAGCGTATTTTTTGATGATTGAGTTAACTGTTAAAGCTGGTTCCGTCCAAATTATTTTGTATTCCATGTTGCAACAATTTTCCTTGCTTTTTCGTGAGGAATAACTCGACCTGCATTAGCGGCAGCTTCTCCCCTTTAAGGGTAAGATGTAAGTAAAGCCTCACCAAATGGTCAGCATCTAGATTTCAGAGAAAAAAATCCCAAATTGCTTGTAACCGATGGTTATCGAGTTTGCAGACTGAGACTAAAATTTTTGTATACTTGACATCAGGTTAAAGCAATGAACTACAGAGAAATAATTACCATTGAACCTGGTAAACGAGGCGGTAAACCTTGTATTCGAGGGATGAGAATAACAGTATATGACGTTCTAGAATATCTTGCGGCGGGCATGTCCCACGAGGAGATTCTTCAAGATTTTCCATATTTAACCGAGGATGACATTCGCGCTTGTCTGGGTTACGCAGCCGATCGAGAAAAAATTTGAATGGTTGTCAAAGCGTGAAATTATTATTCGACCATATATCACCATCACTCATCAACTGCTTACAAGACCTTTATCCTGATTCAAACCATGTTTATAGGTTAGGTCTAGATCGAGTTCCAGATACCGAGGTTTGGGAATACGCACGACTTGAAGAGTTTTTAATTGTTACCAAGGATGCTGACTTTAGCGATTTGTGTATATTGCGCGGCTTTCCACCAAAGATTGTTTGGATTCGTCGAGGTAACTGTAAAACAGTAGATATCGAGACAATCTTACGGAATCATTATGATTATATTGAGGAATTGAGTAGTAGTGAGGCAATTGGTGTGTTGACATTATTTTAAAAGGTATTGTGTGGAAATCCAAATAGCTTTAGATTTCTACCTTTTTTTGCACCTGGTGCGCCTGGTGCGCGACAAATCAAAAAATATGTGGAGACGCATTCAGCCTCCACAAAACTAAATTTTCCAAATCAATAATGATTCCCCGACTTACGATAATGTACCGCAGTCACAGCATCCGAATTTAACACCTTCCCATCATCAACCGTCGCATACACCAACCAATGGTCGCCCACTTCCATCCGGTCTTTAACCGTACATTCGAGGTAAGCCAAAGAACCACTTAGCACGGGCGCACCATTTGCAGCTTCTTGAACATCAAGCCCTGCAAACCTATCTTGACCTGGGCTGTAGGACTTCATAAAGTGCTTCCGCAACTCCTTCCCTTCAGCCAAAATATTTACTGCAAAGGGACTTCCCGAATGCATCAGGGTTTCAAGTGCCCTATCCTTAGCAACCGAAATCGTCAATCCAGGAGGGCTGAAACTTGCCTGTGAAATCCACGATGCCAACATTGCGCTTGATACATCGCCTTGCTTGGCGGTAACTACCGACAGCGAACCGAGAATGCGTCCCACGGCTTGTTCGAGGTTACTTGCAGGTGCGCTAGCAACACGGACTCGATTAGTGCGTTTAATAGCTTGAGCAAAATCAGTTCCGGCTTCTTCGCAGGTTTGTAGAGTTTTGTCATCAGGTTTGAATTTGACACGGATGGGGTCAAAACCAAAGCGGTATCCAGCGTCTTTGAGTTTGGTTTCCAACAGATCTATCGCTTCACCACTCCAACCAAAAGAACCGAATACACCCGCTAATTTAGTTTTGGATGCGTTAGCCAGGACAATACCCAAAGCTGTTTGCACGGGAGTGGGTGCATGTCCTCCAAGTGTCGGAGAACCTATGATAAAGCCTGCTGATTTCTCGATGGCTTCTTGAATTTCCCCCGGTTCGGCAAATTCGCAGTTGATTGATTCGACCCTGACGCCTGCCTTTGTGATGCCGTGCGCGATCGCCTGTGCCACTGTTGCGGTATTCCCGTAAGCTGATGCATAAATTAACGCCACGGTATTTTCCTGCTTGGTTTGCTGCTGCAACCATTCTCGATAAGCTTCGGTCAGATCAATCAATCCATACCGCACCAAAGGCCCGTGATTGGGTGCATACATCCGTACCTTCAAATCGGAAAGCTTTTCAAGCGCAGTCTCTGCCTGACGGGCATGAGGAGCCATGACACACTCAAAATAATACCGTCTATCTTCGAGAAAAGATTGCCAACCTTCATCAAATACTTGGTCGCCGCAAATATGTGCCCCAAATAATTTATCACTGTATAAAATTTCAGTTTGCGGGTCGTAGGTGCAAAGTTCATCAGGGTAGCGAGGATTAGGTGTAGGGATAAATTCGAGGTGGTGTCCCTTACCCAAATCGAGTGTTTCTTCACCCCGCTTGACTAATATTGGTAAATCAGGATTTTCCATCGCACCGCGTAAATTTATTGCCCCAGGATTGGAACAAACAAATGTAATTTGCGGAGCAATTTCGAGTAAATTTTTGAGGGTGGCAGCGCGGTTGGGGTTAACGTGACCAAGAATTACATAGTCAATCTTCTTGACATCAACCCGTTGTTTCAAAGCTGCGAGGAAACTATCAGTAAAAGTTTCTCCCGGCGGGTCAATCAGCGCAATTTTATCAGCTTCGATTAAATAGCAATTCGCTGTAGTTCCCTTTGCCAAAGCATACTCAATTTCAAATCGCAACCGCGCCCAACTGCGGGAACGAAATACTCTTGTATCAGTAGCAACAGGAAGAATTTGTACGTCACGAGGTTTGGACATGATGTGGGTGTAGGGAGTAGAGAAGAGAGGGACACGGGGGACAAGGGGGACAAGGGGAGGACAAGGGAGATAAGGGGGACAAGGGGAAGGAGAGAGAGACTGGATAAAGAAGACCTAAGACTGTAAGGGCGGGTTAACGACTAGACTCATTGG
>JANNFJ010000915.1:0-12514 GCA_031379725.1 Calothrix sp. OTE_75_metabat_31 | reverse complement strand
ATTGTATTTAAAAAAAGATACTGACTATTTACATCTGCATCTCGAAAGAGCATTTCGGAATAAAGGTATTATCATCGATGAATTTTATTATTGCGATCGCAGCAGAAACAGCACCAGTTTTAACGCAGAGGCAATTATCAGAGACTCCACGAAAAGCTTCAACATCTGACTTCTTAACAACAACTGCAAGACTCTTAAACTTGGTTCCATGTACTTGCTTAAGCTTTCCCCAAGCTGTGCCTAAGAACGTTGTCTTGCCTGAACCGGGGGCTGCTAATATCACACAACCGCCAAGCACTGATTCAGCGGCTCGGTTTACAAGTGAATCACGGATAGCTAAGGCATTACCGAAAAAATCCACAGGAATATTATTGGTGTCCTTGGTCTGTGTCTGTTGGTTTTTTTCTGGTAAAGATTTGGGGTTAGTTTGAATAAATTTATTAGCAGCAACTTTAACAATATTTTCTAAATGCGGTCGTGAACCGTCGTGAATCTCTTTTAGGTAAGCGATTGCAGAATCATCAGAGATACCACGTGCGGAAGCCATCGCACGAACAGCAGCCGTAAATGGTGTGATTTTGCCGCGCTTTTCGATGGCATCTTCTGTAAGCTCTCCCTTGCCTGCTATTGTCAAACTGTCGCAAAATAAATCTGTACCAACCAACCCCCAAATACAACTCCAGTCAACCAAAGGTCTTGATTTTAAGGTAATTCTCAAACGTTTTACTTTGTCGATGATTTCAGCATCTTCTTTGTTTTGCAGAAACGATGCCAGAGCGGTTGCTGCTGCACTGCTAGCACTTGTTGCTGCTACTAAACCACCAAGGATTGGGTTTAAAACTGCCAACCCTGCCAAAGTCCCAGCAGAAGCAAAGGTGCTTACGATTGCAGTCCAATGTAAAAACGTATGCTGATTCTCTAGTTTTCCCTCGATATCTTCGCAAATCTCGGTCAGCGAATGGAGTACAGTAACTTTTTCTTCGATTGTTCGGGGGTCTGCTTCCAACAGCGAAACCAATAAACTTTTTATTAAATTCTTTTTCAAATATTCTGTGGACAAATCCGAAACTATTCTTTTCGGTTTTTCTTTGAATAAATTACTTTGCCCAGACAGGGTTAACATGTGCTTGGCAAAATCGTTAGAATCTTGTAAACTTGACATAAGATTTATCTCTCTGAAAAATTATTAAATCTTCTGAAAGCAGCCCTGTTTAGACCAAGGCTGCTTTCACCTTTATCCTTATATTGATGGATTATTCTTGGTTAGAAAATTCTAGGTACGCTTGCACAAAATCTTTTTTGTATCTCGCCAAAAGCAATTCAACGACCGCACCCCGCGACTTGATCCCGGTTCTTTCTAAAATATCATCGAGTTCGATATTGCAACTATCGGGAACCATTACCATTGCACGTTTCATAAATTTTTCTCAATAAACTAATTGCAGCAGATTTTGCTGTAGATAATTTTAGAGAAAGTCTAAAGCCTAAGTTCTTGCGTCTATTCTTCCCAAAATCACTTATTGGGATTACTCTTTACGGTTTCTACCTGGAAGGTTTTACCGCAAGGAACGTTTCGAGAAATGGCTTTTATTTAGTTTTCTGAAATCTTTCTGCTTACTTTCTGCTTACTTCTTAATTATAACGCGTTAGCTACAGGATAACAACAAAATAGCTACGTCAAACCTAAAGAAAACCTTAAGGATATCTTTACAGGTAAACTAAAGGAAGACACAAAATAGCTACATGGAAATATTATTAAAATGCCTAGAAATGTTTATCGCGGTCATCGCTGCCATGTTACTGTCCCTGTCGCACTCTACGAAAAAATCGAGGCAATGTCCGAAGCGGAAACCACCAGCATTTCACAAATGATTGTTAGGTTGTGCCTCGAAGCTGTACAACAAAGGGAAAATCCAAAGGGTTAATGTTAACCTCTGGATCTATCTTTTTATAACTTCTTTAAAATAATCACTAGGTTGCTGTTAGTAGAAAAACGCTGAAGCTCTTGCTGTACAAACTTAGCGGCTAATTCAAAAAATACTTTTGAGGAAAAACATTGAATTTCACCGCTATTTTTATACAGCAAGGGTTTCAGGGTTTTGTGTCCTTTGAATTTTTTGGGGGAATTCCCCCAAAACGATTTATGCATCAACGCTATACACACTAAGGGTTTGAGCATGGACACCAACTAGTTATATCTCTATAAGAATGTACTGTAAGTGTCCAAGGAATTTTTTCTTAACACTAACCTATTATAAAAGGCTTAATTATTTATTGGGTCTACCCAGAGGTTCAAAAGCTGCAACGCTTAATCAGCAAAGCCAAAGCCGCAAAGCATTACCGCATCGTCCTTGGACTTCACAGAGCCAATTCAAAGGACATTTCACAAATGTATAATCCCACGGCTGACCCCGGCGAAGCACCTTTAAGGGGCATCAGTGCAGGGCTAATAATAGCTCCTAAAGAAATTCCAAAGGGTCAGTCGGGATGAGGCAGTATCGCGGGTCATAGTTGGGTTGGAGCATACCCCGGATGCTGTGCCGATGATAAGCCTCTAGAAATTCCGGGTTGCTAGCGATCGCACTCTCAAACTTTTCGGGACTGCAATTCCATAAGTCCAAACAGCGATCGCCCATGTCAACCCAAAAATTTGTTCGCTTTGACAACTCCGAAAATAATTGTAAGGCTTCCATTAATAGTAATTCCTAAAAAGATTCATTATTAATTCTAAGTTGCCGTCAAAGGAAGCTATTAGTAGAAAAGCAAGGAATTGACTTATATGGACTTTAAGGAGGCACTTTGTCAAATTTTGCGGCGATTACTATAGATTCTCATCGAATATTCTAAAAGGCTTACTGTGTATACCTTGTAGTATGTGCTGATAATCATTCCAATTTCTCATAAGGACTTTGCGATAAATGGCTGTGATGCGGTGCTGGTATGCTTAACGGCTTGTATAGCCTTTGGCTATCGTGCTAAAAGCACGTGCTAGTCAATACTAAAGTACTAAAAGAATCTCTGTGGCGTACAAGGAAATTATCAGATTATTTAATAATAGCTTAAAGACATATCGCAGGGTATTACCGATATCGCAGAAATAATTCCACATAATTGTGGTGTTATTTCTGCGATTTTAAAACTCAATATTCCAAACTTTGACTCTGACCCAGCGATACCCGTGGGTTTATTCCTTGCCTGCCTACAATCATTTCAAGGTGTCTAATCCAGCGATACCCGTGGGTTTATTCTTGGCTGCCTACAAGCCTTTCAAGGGAGTACATCGCTGATATTGTGATGGTTGGTTGTTGGCTCCCTACAAGGCTTTCAAGGGAGTACATCGCTGATATTGTGATGGTTGGTTGTTGGCTGTCTATAAGCTTTTCACGGTGCGTACCATCGGCTGGTTGTGGGATTGGTTGTTGGCTGCCTGTAAGCGATTCAAGGCATTACAAGGTGTTCAGCCGTGGGATTAGTTGACGGGCATTCCTTGGCTGCCTGTAAGCGGTTCAATCGACCAACCGCTGATATTGTAATGGTTGTTCCTTGGCTCCCAGCAAGCGTTCCAATCGACCAACCACTGATATTGTGATGGTTTTCCTTGGCTCCCTCAAGGTGCTGACCCAGCGATATCCGTGGGACGGATTATCGATTACCAGCAACCGTTTCAAGACCGACAACACATTCCTTCGTGGGACGACCCAATCGACCAACCGCTGATATTGTAATGGTTGTTCCTTGGCTCCCTCAAGGTGCTGACCTAGCGATATCCGTGGGACGGATTCTTGGCTGCCTGTAAGCGGTTCAAGGTGCTGACCTAGCGATAGCCGTGGGACGGATTCTTGGCTTTTCCAAATCGACAATCAACAGATAGTAATCGTGATTACTTTCAAAGAGTTGTCTCGAAGTTTGGGATTATACGGTAACTACATCGGGATGTCGGGGAATATTTATTAATAATAGGAACTTCGCGGAATTATTTTGAAATGTTTGCTGTAGCGTCTACAAATAATTCAAAAGCCTGCCCCAGAATCGCTTCAAAGGCAGGCTTATTGATTGGCATAGGATTTATAGTTGGGTTACTGCGGGGGATACTCCGGGGCAATATTTTGATAGTACAGGTCGAGATAAAATGCTTTGAGCTTTTTCATGGTTTTGCTACGAGCGACCGCACTAGTGAACCAAGGCTTTGTTTTTTGAATTTGCTCTTGTCTTTCACTGAGCGGTTTTTGTATTGGCGTTAGCAGCCCTGCCGTAAGCCTCCGGCGTTAATTCTTCCATTGCTTTGCTACCTCGGCTATGTGTCGTTTCCATACGGGTGTGTTAGCTTGGCATTCCACATAAAGCTCTTGCGGTGATAATGGTGTCCAAGGTTCAACTTCGGGAGTAGTTGCAGGAGTAGCTGCGGGAGTATATTTTAAGGATTGTCCCTCGGCAAGTTTTGCATTACTTTCTGTCAATTCCTTGATGTTTTGTCGCATTATTTCAAATGTTCTTTGCACCTGCTTTTCGTATTCGCTGAAATCACTCATAAAAATTATCCTTTTTTTTATTATTGGTTTGCCAAAGTTTATTCATCGATGCACTTTTTGATGATTCGGAAAGCTTGCTGTGGTTGAATCATAAGCGATTCTTTGTAATACTATTATAGCATTTTTCCAAGGGCATTGTATTAAGTCAATGAGTTAACATTGCATTAAGTGGATTCACTTATTGACCTAGCTTGGTATGTTCTCGCAAAAAAAGCGAGAACCTCAATCTAAGGAACGTATCTTTGAACAAGCAATATTTTATACTTTGATGTTCTACGGGTAACTTTGCAGTAGCTACTTTGCACATTTTGTGGAAAGTTCACCGCATTTTGGCATGACATCATCAATAATGATGTCACCATTACTAATACTCTGATTTCAACCGAAAACGCTGTAATGAAATCACCAAACTTATTCTGCGAAGGAATCATAGACACAATGTATAGCCAGAGCATTTTCTGGACTTCGACGAACCCTAGAAATGTTTTAGCAAATCTTTTCTGGACTTCGTACATCGAAAATTTCGATGATACATCCAAAAGAATTGCTTTTTGTTGACCTGCTGTGCTTTCAAAGCGGAGCAGCACTGAGTTGTTTTTAGCACGTAGCTTTAAACGACATGCTTAAGTTTGTTCACAGCACATTAAGTGTCGGATGTCAATATCCGACAGGCTCTTCCGTTTCTACAAAAAATTCTTCGTTCCAATACTCTTTGTATTCGACTTCGCAGCAAGTCCGAAAGCAATACTCGTTCGCTGCAAAAACTTCTACCGCCCTACTAAAAGGTAGGGCGGCGATTATCACTATTGAAGGTGGTGATGCTACGTTTTGCCGTTGGATTCCCGATAAAATAAGCCTCGCGCAGACTCTCCACATAAGGTAAGTGCAATTATGAAAGCTTTGCTGCAAGCACCTTTTGAAGTGTTGCGTTTGAGGTGTAAGTGCAGTGTTTTATGCTTGCCCAGTAAGGTTTCTAGGTTTGTCAAATGAGGTGCAAGTCCGAGGTTTTGACCGCACCTGGCGTTGTTGGATATCTCGCGGATTCACTTCACCGTCATCTCGGTGAAGGCTTTGTTCGAGGCAAGCTGCACAAGCCATTACTCAGAAGCCATTATTAGCCCTTCGCTTTGCCACCTTAAAGATGGCTTGCCGCTGTCAGCCGTGGGATTATGCATTTGTGAAATGTCCTCTGATTTGACTCTGTGAAGTCCAAGGACGATACATCAATGGATACAGCTTGTTGGAGTTTGCTGCATACTCAATTTATTGCATATCTCGCGGATAATCAATGATACTTAGTGTACGTGAACTTCTTGGTTCGGGCAAAGCCAGTATTATCATTAGATGCGATAGGAGGTGTCAACGATTTCACCTCGTTTTTTTCAAGAAAAACGAGCGCGGGGTTACTTCGGGCATATTCCGCGCACGCTTCAAAGCTATCTCGCAATTACTATTATTAGCCCTGCGCTTTGCCACCTTAAAGATGCCTTGCCAAGGTCGCCCGTGGGATTATGCATTTTGCAAATATTCTCTGAATTGACCCTGTGAAGTCCAGTAAGGTCAAACCCTGACAAAGGGAGACCTCGGTCAAGCTTCGGTAGCGTGCGGGGGTAATTCCTTGACGACCCCCCGGAAGGGAACTATTGAATGTATAAAATTTGCATCCGTATAAAATCGATGGCTGGAACCGTTGCTGTACCTTTATTGCCGGAATCCCGGTATTTATTACAGCGATTTCACCGGGGTTTACCAATAATTACGGCTGTGGGTTGGAATCGTTGCACTGTCTGGGGTTCAGCCATTAGTGCTAGCAGATGGTTGTGAGGGGTTCGATAATGCCAACACTACTTATTAGTGCTAGAAATCAATGTCATCGGTAGCGATAATTTCGAGAACGCCATCGGGAATATTATCGGGTTCGCTATCGATGTATTCCTGTGCGAACGCTTTTCTGAATAATCTTTGGAAGAATCGGAGTAGGGACATTGGATTGTTTTGGGGAGAACACCAGAATAATATCAGCAAAAAACCCTTAACCGCTAACGTCGTGAACCTCTGGGTTAGATACAATAAAGCAATTAAGCTTTTAGTAATAGGTTAATGTTAAGAAATAATTCCTTGGACACTTACAGTGCCTTTTTATAGAATAATTACTATTTAGTGTCCATGCTCAAACCCTTAGTGGGTATAACGTTGAGCCATAAAGTGAGTTGGGGGAATTCCCCCAGTAAATTCAAAGGACACAAAACCCTGAACCGCTTACTGCGTATGAATAGCGATAAAAATCAATGTTTTTGCTCAAAGCAGTATTTTGAATTAGCCGCTAAGTATACGCAGTAAGCGGTTCAGAGATTATTTACTAACAGCAATATCATAATTATCTTAAAGATGTTCCAAAAAGGTAGACCCAGAGGTTAACATTAACTAACCTCTAGGGTGTCAAAGACTAAGCTGCTATGCCTGGGATTATGAGTTGTCCGCCGAATGGTATTTCAGCGATAGACTCTGGAAGCTCGACGAGTACGTTCGGTGCTTCGGATTCGATAGGTTGACCAAGGATAGATTTTTTATAAGCCATATAGAATCTACCTTTTTCATCTTGCTTAACGGAAATATGTTTTCCTTTTTCGTCTTTATCCCAAAGACTATCCTCAATCATTCCAATCAAACAATTTGCTGCTGCTAGAACAAAGTCATCTGATTGATAGTCAAAATCGACAACGTAGTTTGTAATTTTCTTGCCGTCAACCACAACACGCCCAGCGGATTTGGTTTTATGACCAGCCCATTCCAAACATTTTTTGATTTGGTTTAAAGCAGCTTCGTCGGAGAAGTATCTTGGTTTTACTTCTCCTCGTGTGCTTACGTTAAGTTCAAAACCCCAGGCTTTTTGAAATTCGACAGTGCGAATTTTTTCAGAAATAATTTTAACGAGTCTGCTTTCGGAGTTAAAATCATTTTTACCTAAAATATTGCTAAAGCCCGCGTTAAAAAGCGCGTGAACCTTAAGCATGTCGTTGTGGAAATCAGATGTAATAAAACCTGTATCTTTTTCTTTTATAAATTGGTTCAGTTGGGTTATAAATTTTTCTGTGAATTTCTTACCTGTTCTAAAACCATCTAATAACTCCCCTCTTAATCGTTTTTGAATCAAGTCGCGTTCTGTATAGCAAACGCGGTGAACAAATTCGGGGGAAAACACTTCATATTTGGTAATGCCAGGGAGTTGTTTTTCGAGTTGGTATAAGGTAACAGCGGCTTTTTCTTCAGGGGTAAGCGATGGCTTAGATTTAAGATCGTAGTATTCGCTTTCACGAGGTAATTCAGCATTACAAACCAGTTCACAAAAAGTCATTTGGATGTTTTTCGACTCAGCCTTGACAGCCTTTTTAGTTTCGACATCAGGAGAATTGACAACATATGTGATGTTATGACCATCTTCCTGGAGAAGCGTTAAGAGGCATTCTCGGCAGTTAGAGCGCTCGTACTGTGACATTGCGCTGATTACACCGATTGTTTTGTTGGTGTGGCTTTTGTGCGATGCCAGCAACCCCGCGATAAAATCTTCTAAATTAATTTCCTCGGAGACTGCTGCATGAGCATCCTCTTGTATCTTTATTTTCAGTTCATCAAAAGCCGCTTCAAGTTGTGCAAGGTGTTTAGCTGTCATCGTTTCGGCATTGCAGCGTGCGCCGGATTCAACACCGATTGGATGCGGGGAAGCCCAAACATTGCGAATTACTTCTGGGTCACGGACGCGGAATATCATTTGTTTGCATTCGCTAGCTCCAATCAGACCCATGAAGAAGCAATACTGGTGTTTGAAGTACTTGCGAATATTGATATCGATACCAGACTCAGCGGTGGGACTGTAGAAAATAGCATCGTACTGATTAGCAATTAATTCGCTGGTTGGATTCTTTAAAAAGGCAATAACGTTTGGATCTGTGGTTGTGGCTGATGTAATAACCAAGCCTTTAAATTTCGGGTCTGCTGCTGTTTTGATATTACACAACGATTGCAGTTTGTCTTTACAGTCACCGAGTACCACGAATTTGCCCTTGTTGGCTTGTATTGCGGCAAGCATCGACGAATGGTCGTTGAAGTTGATATTGGTATGTTCGCGGTTATCAAAGGTGAGTGTGTTGTCACCAGTCCACATATCAGCATCTTTGATAGTTCCAACAAGGAACGGGATATTGCACGGCTCTGGATTTTGAAGATTGTTGACGATGATGACATTTCGGGCAGTTTTACCGGAAGCGATATCAACGAACCATTGGACAACCTTATCGTTCAGTGAACCATCCAGTAATACGATGCGATCGCAGGTTTGTAAGGCAGTTGTGAGGATGCTGATGCACTCTCGACGACGGGCAGGCGTAAAAGTGTCGGAAGTTAGCAAGTGCTTTAATACAGAGCAAGCTTCGTCAATCACAATGGTTTTGCCTTTGAATAAATGCAAGCAACCAGCGAATCTAGTTATCGAATCTACGCAATAAGCTAACCGAGCATTTTCTTTTTCAAAATCTTTATCGAATTGTTCGGAGTTTTCATGAATGTGGTATCCACCTAAACCTTCAGCGGTTTGAATCCCTAGCATGTTGCGATAACCGACCAGGAACACGCCCCCGCCCCAAACCTCGGTACAATCTTGCATCCACTTTGTTTTACCAGTGCCTAGCCCAGATTTGATTCCAACGATATCTTTTTGACCGACTTGGCTAGGTTCAAAAGCGTCTGAAACATATTGCGATGCGATAGTAATTGTAGGTGTGCTTTTCCGGTATTTATTCCAACGAATCTTTGAATTATCTCTGAAAATATTTACTACTTCAGTTTTGCGTCTAGCAGCGTCAGCATCGGGGACAATTTCGAGGTTAAATCTATCATTATCCTGTTGCGTTTTGTACTCTGGTGAATCCATCCAGGCAATAGTACGAGCGTCGTTTAATGCTTCTGCTTCTGCTTCTGAATCTACTAGGTTGGTTGGCAGCCCATCTTCGTTAATAATTGCCGCATTTTCTTCATAATACTGCTCTGATTTTTCTATCAGGTAATCAAAAATTGGGTCAACGTCAACGCCAGCGCAAACCATCTCTTTAACTACAGCCCTTGCTTCGGCTTGCCAATCGATATCTTCTAATAGAGAAGTTAAAGCTTCTTCGATAAGTTCGATTTTGTAGGCAATTTCTTCGGTCAGTCCGTCAGTTTCTGTAGCAAAATCAAAAGTGTCAAAATATGGTTCCTGCTCACTCCAAGATTCAAAGCTATCGAACTCATTTATTATCGAACGCTCGTTCAATAAACTATCTATTTGCGGTATAATAATAATAGTAGGTGCATTAGCATCCACTTTCGTGTTATTGTAATCTGCTATACGTAACATTTTGGGAATCAACCTTTGTGATGATCGGATTTGGTTCCCCGCTTTCTTCTTGAAAATCTTCGTTAGTCTGTTTGGCATAAAGCCGTAAATTTTTTCAATGTTCAGACAAAAAATGTCTGTTGGCATAAAGCCGTAATAATTTCAGTGTTCAGACCGCGATTGCTTCAAAGTAAAATCGGGGTTGTTTTACTGATGTTTCCTTGAAGAATGGGTTATAAATAACCCTTATATACTCCTGAAAATATTCCCAGGATTGCTTATGATGATATTTCTGCAATCCAGTTGGTGAATTGGTTGGAGAAGGATTCGCTGGTGTTTGTTTCCCAGGGAAAATTCTCTGTGTAACCACCACCGTAAGCTTCGCCAAACCAATAGAATATTTTGGGGACTTGTCCGTAAGTAGTTTTAAAGTGAACCGAGACGTACATTTCAGACTCTTCAACGAACGTAAGCATTAGTTGGTACTCATCGCTATCTATCATCGTTATTGAATCTATTGCGAAAATCTCTTTGGAGACGTTTGCTGCGATCGCAAATAATTCTTGGGGCGGGTTGGGAATACGCATTGATTTTTATCCTTGGATAATTTCTTGATTAAATACCTTTACGGCATCATCCAGATATCTGGCAGCGAAACGCAATTCGAGGGGCATCCTCGGCAAATCTTTAGGGCATTTACAAAACCACAATATTGAATTTAATTTCGCTAACTTTAAACTTCGATGTTGCGTTTCTTTAAATATTCGCGGAGTGCCGCTGTTACCAATTCGCTAACATTCATCTCTAGTGAGTGCCCTATCTTTTTAAGGTCACAACCGTGTGGTTCTCTAAAAGCTATTGATTTTTGTGCCATGATTTCTATTTGCCGTTTGTGTTCGACTTCTATACATACCATTATAGCGCTTTCAAAAATCTCAGCAATGCAATAATTCGCTGAATGTCATTATTAGCAAGTATTTTGGATATCCGCGTTGTTATTTTTTGGATGTCACATCGAAATTTCCGACATTACATCTCCAGAAAATGCTTACAGTAAGGTTTGCAGAGATAACAGTAGATTTGCACTATCAGTGTATGATAAATGGAATGATAAGCTGCCTCGGTAAATAGCGAGAAAATGCCGTGAATATTCTGATGAATGACTTTAATATCAAACAGAAATATATTTAAGGAGAGCCAGTGAAACTAAGTAAAAAATGCCAAAAAACAATACTACGAATTATTAAGAGGGTAATTGAAAAAGAAGACAAACAGGGTTTTTGTGAAATCAAACCGGAGGATAACAGTAAGTCAAAACTCCGGGACTTGTAGCACAGACGTAGTTTTAGCGTAGTGTTTGAAGATAATTTCAGGGCTATTACCGACCCAGGCAGCGACTTGCTGCACTGGGATGCCTGCTGCTAGACAACCCGAAATAAACGTGTGCCGAGTGTTATAGGCTCGTCTGTAGCGTGAAACAACGCCAGAATCTATCAAAGGATTAACTATACTTTTCCAGATACGGTCAAAAGTATTCGTTTTAATTTCTGCGGAATTTATCGGCGAGGGGAACACCAAGCATTTCGGGTTATATTGCTTGGGTTTTATTTCCAGCAATAAATTTTTAAGTGTTTCATTGCATGGGAACTTGCGATTTTTACCATCTTTTGTGCTACTTGTCCCGTAAAGATGTGCGTAATTCTCACAGAAATAAATTTCAGAACAATTGCGCTTGACATGACACCACTTTAAAGCGAAAGCTTCGCCCGGTCGGCAACCGGTCATGAAGAGAAATCTAACAAAGTTTGAATAGGTTTGATATAAAATATCTGATTCAAAAGCAAAGATTATCGAGTCTCGCTCTGTAGAAGTAAACGGATCAATTTTTGTGACATCCCAACGTTTTACCCGAATATCAGCAGTTAAATCGATAAAAGGATTCTCTGCAATAAAACCTGAGCGCTTTGCCCATTTGCAACATGCGTTAATTTGCATCAGCAAACGTTTGGCAGTGCCAGGGCTATGATGATCGATTAAGTAATCACGGATAGGGATAGCATCGGTTAGCTTTTGGGTAGGTAATCCAAGAATTATATTTTGGTAACGATTTAAAAAATCTTTCTTAAATGTGGTACTAGCAACTTGTGATTCTTTGAAATCGCAGTATTTACACCAAAGTTGGCTTAAATTAAGTTTTTTCGGGGCTATTTCGACTTGCTGCGTCCCTTTAATGGCTGTTATAGCCTGTTTATAAGTTTCCAACGTAGTATCGAAGCATTGAGATTCAATGTCTGACTCTATTTGGAAAGCAATAATTTGTAATTTTCGGGTATTTTGCGAAGTTGGGCTAAGACCGGAGTATAAATAAACTTGCGAACCGCCAGCGATATTACGAGGAAGTCGCAATCGAAAAATACCCCGGTAGGTGTTTATTGTTACGCTTCCGAGTTTAGACTTTAAGGACATTCACTGCACCTCACCTGCACGTCAAAATTGGCATTTTACAGGTAAGAAAGCGGCTGGAAGGGTATGTTTTTGGTTGGTCGAACCCCCGCTAGGTTTCCCTAGAACGCATTTCGAGTGCGTCACCATCAACCACTCGGACACCTCTCCAAAT
>JANNFJ010000901.1:0-2075 GCA_031379725.1 Calothrix sp. OTE_75_metabat_31 | reverse complement strand
CCAAGTCAGTCAAAAAGCGAAATCCCTCCCTAAGCTCTTAACTCCGTGTTCTCTGCGCCTCTGTGGTAAATAAAAGACTTTTTTACCACAGAGGACACAGAGGACACAGAGGAATAAAAGAAGGGCTAGAAGTTGCTCAATCAGGTGGTGTAATCATAACGAATGCATTTCCTAAAAAATAAAACTGAATATTCCCTACCGCACGGTAATTAAAGCGTGCGTTTCAAAGTTTATTAACTAAGAAAGTCAATCATAACCAAATGAGACCAGGTCAAAACAACCAGTTTGATTACGTTAAAATCGGCTTGGCATCACCCGAACGAATCCGAGTCTGGGGAGAAAGAACCTTACCCAACGGTACTGTTGTCGGTGAAGTTACCAAACCTGAGACTATCAATTATCGAACGCTCAAACCAGAGATGGATGGGCTATTTTGCGAACGCATCTTTGGCCCCGCAAAAGATTGGGAATGCCATTGTGGTAAATACAAGCGCGTTCGTCACCGAGGTATAGTTTGTGAACGCTGCGGTGTGGAAGTTACTGAGTCGCGGGTGCGCCGTCACCGGATGGGCTTTATTAAGCTCGCCGCACCAGTGGCACACGTCTGGTATCTCAAAGGTATCCCCAGTTACATCGCCATTTTGCTGGATATGCCATTGCGCGATGTCGAGCAGATTGTATATTTCAATTCCTATGTTGTTCTTAGCCAAGGTAATGCCGAAACGCTAACCTACAAACAGTTACTCAGCGAAGACCAATGGTTGGAAATTGAAGACCAAATCTATGCTGAGGATTCCCAATTAGTAGGGGTCGAGGTCGGTATTGGTGCTGAAGCTTTATTGCGGTTGCTAGCTGATATTAACCTAGAACAAGAAGCCGAAAATCTCCGCGAAGAAATTGGCGCTGCTAAGGGACAAAAACGAGCGAAGCTGATTAAGCGATTGCGGGTAATTGACAACTTTATCGCTACTGGGTCAAAGCCTGAATGGATGGTAATGACGGTAATTCCCGTAATTCCACCCGATTTACGCCCGATGGTACAGCTTGATGGTGGACGGTTTGCAACGAGCGATTTAAACGATTTATATCGCCGCGTAATTAACCGTAATAACCGTTTGGCAAGATTGCAGGAGATTTTAGCACCGGAAATTATTGTCCGTAACGAGAAGCGGATGCTGCAAGAAGCAGTTGACGCGCTAATTGACAACGGTCGGCGCGGACGGACTGTAGTTGGTGCGAATAATCGTCCTTTGAAGTCGCTTAGTGACATTATCGAAGGTAAACAAGGACGATTCCGACAAAACTTACTCGGTAAGCGGGTTGACTATTCGGGACGTTCGGTAATTGTGGTGGGGCCTAAATTAAATATCCACCAATGCGGGTTGCCCAGAGAAATGGCAATTGAGTTATTTCAACCGTTTGTAATTAACCGGTTGATTCGTAGCGGCATGGTTAATAATATCAAAGCCGCGAAAAAACTGATATCCCGTAACGACCCGCAGGTTTGGGATGTTTTGGAAGAAGTAATCGAAGGACACCCCGTCATGCTCAACCGGGCACCGACGCTGCACCGTTTGGGAATTCAAGCCTTTGAACCGATTTTAGTTGATGGTCGCGCTATTCAACTCCACCCCCTCGTTTGTCCGGCGTTTAACGCCGACTTTGACGGTGACCAAATGGCGGTACACGTACCCCTGTCGCTTGAATCGCAAGCTGAAGCGCGGTTGTTGATGCTGGCTTCTAATAATGTCTTATCGCCAGCTACAGGTAAGCCCATTATTACTCCTAGCCAAGATATGGTACTGGGAGCATATTATTTAACAGCCGAAAATCCCAATGCACACAAAGGTGAAGGTGGGTATTTTGGGTCTTTGGATGATGTGATCATGGCGTATGAGCAAGCGCAACTCGATTTACACGTTTACATTTTCGTACGATTTGACGGCGAAGTTGAGCCACCCGAACCAGACCCTGAACCCGTAAAGGTAGAAGTAAATCAGGACGGAACTAGAACGCTGCTGTACAAATACCGTCGCGTCCGCCAAGATGCCCAAGGGAATTTGCTCTCGCAATAC
>JANNFJ010000856.1:0-1706 GCA_031379725.1 Calothrix sp. OTE_75_metabat_31 | reverse complement strand
TTATTATTATCAGAAAAAAATGTACCCGCCGTCCCTGACAAATTATCTTGAAGGGCATAAGTATGTGTTGCAAATGGGGAATAAATATCATTTATGTACTTCTTATTCAATGCTGGCACAGGTCTATTATAAATTAAATGAGCATGATAAAGCATTACAAAATATACTGCTGGCTGAGAAAGTAGCGGATGAAGTAGGTGCAAGAGCTGATTTAAAAGAAATATACAATACAAGAGCAGAGATAGAACAGCAAACCGGTAATTATAAAATGGCAAGCGCATATTTTGCAAAAACAATTATTCTTAGTGATTCTTTATTTAAAGCCGAGACCAGTGAAAAGGTTGCAGATGTAGAAGCTAAATACCAAAATGAAAAAAAGCAACAATCCATAGTACAATTAGAGAAAGACAAACAAATACAATTATTATCTATTAAACAAAAATCAACCCTTAACTATTTTTTAATGGGCTCATTAGCTGCATTACTAATAGTGGGGTTTTTAGGGTACCGAAATCTTCGTCACCGGCAGCAATTAGCCAAGCAACAGGATGAACTGCAGCAGCAACGCATCCGTGAATTAGAAAAAGATAAACAACTGGTAGCTGTAGATGCTATGTTGCAGGGGCAGGAGGAAGAAAGAGGCCGGCTGGCAAAAGATTTACACGATGGATTAGGCGGTTTATTATCAGGCGTAAAATTTTCATTAAGCAATATGAAAGACAATTTAGTAATAACCCCCGATAACATGACGGTGTTTGAACGGTCGCTGGATATGATTGATACCGCCATTAAAGAACTGCGCCGTGTGGCACATAACATGATGCCCGAATTACTGACAAAATTTGGGCTGGATGAAGCACTGAAAGAATATTGCAACACGGTAAATGCCACCAATTTACTTTCGGTAAAATACCAGTCTGTTGGAATGGATAGCAGAATTGAAAAATCTTCAGAAATAATTATTTACCGTATCATACAGGAGTTGCTGAATAACACCATGAAACATGCAGGGGCAACTGAAGCAATGGTACAGCTGGTTAAAGAAGAGGGCCGGTTTAGTATAATTGTAGAAGATAATGGAAAAGGATTTGATACTGCTATTCTTAAAAATAATAAAGGAGCCGGGCTTACCAGTATTCAATCAAGGGTAGATTATTTGAAGGGCCGGCTGGAGATTCATTCTGACGCAGGCAAGGGAACGCTGGTTAATATTGAATTCAATGTATAATTAAAGCTGGTAAGTAAAATATGTTTTAAATGACCATTCAACTATAATTATGTTACAAAGAATTGGCCAGTATGGAAAATTATTTTTTGGAACTTGTTTCTTATTATTTCCATTCCTTGTTTTTTCTCAGTATAAAACTATTGACAGCCTGCTACGCTTATTACAAAAGTCAGAACAGGATACCACTGGGATTAAACTGAATTATCTCCTTGCAGAACAAGTTAATCCTTATGATACAGTTGCAGCCGCTAAGTATCTTGAAACCGGATATACACTAGCAAAAGCCGCAGGCGATAAATATTATACGGCTCAATATTTTTTAAAAAAAGGGGATTTATTGTTTGACAGGGCTAAATATGTTGAATCTCTGACGAGCTATGATTCAGCCATAGTTTTATTTAATGAAATAATAAATTCTTCTACCAATTTGCCAACCAAATTAGAAACATATCTATTTGGAAAGACTGATTGCCTGATA
>JANNFJ010000801.1:0-1628 GCA_031379725.1 Calothrix sp. OTE_75_metabat_31 | reverse complement strand
CACCCGATTTTTTTTCTACTGTGTCAACTATATTGGCATTTGTCGCGGGAAGTCGAGAAGTTTCTTTAAGAAGGGCACTTAACTGCGCGATCGCTTCTTGCTGTTTTTCAACTTGTAATATAATTATCCTAGTTCGCGCCTGGTTTCGATAAGCAGTGTAAGCAACAACGCTAATACTACTCACTATGAATCCTAAAGCAGGAGGAACCACAGGTATCCACCCAGCTTGTAAAAACAACAGATAGCAGATTCCCACCAACCCGCACAAACCGATACTAAAACCAACTATAAATAATACAGGATTGCGAACTCGCCACGCTAAAATTCCGCCTGCAAGTGCCCAAAGCCACATCCAAGCAATCTCTTTATTATCCGGCCAGTACCATATCATCGGTGTTCCGTCCAAAGCAGCACTGAGAAGTTGGCTAGCTACTTGTGCGTGAATAAACAGTGGAAATCTTCTTTTTGGCTGTTTTAGAAGTGCGGTATGGGGAGTATAAAGACCTCGGTCAATGCTGTTTGCTGTATTACCGATGATAATTAATTTATCTTTGACCAAATTCGGATCGATTTTATCGTTGAGAACCTTTGAAAGTGTGACTTGTCTTGCAACATTGGGATTGGGGTAGTTAATCATAATTTGATAACCACCTTTATCTATTTTTTCGTAGCTACCCGAAGTCTTTTCCAAACGTGGCAAAACAGTTTTACCCAAAACCCAACTTTGATTAAGAGGACTGAACTTAATTCCCTTTTTTTCCAAGTAATCTACTGCCAGCAAAGCTGCAAATGAAAACTCAGTTTTGCACTTTTTATCCTTCTGGGCAGATAGTAAACCACGTCGAACAATGTTATCGCTATCATCCGACATCAGGTTATTAAAGCCTACTGTATCAATTGAGACGTTTGCAGCCGGCGGAATTTCCTCTGCTTCTTTGTCAGTCTTAAACGTGCAAATACTAATAATATTTTCTTTGCGGGCAACACCATCCCCCAAATTCTTTTGTTGACTTCGGGGTATATTTATACCGATAACGCTCGGTTTATACGACTCTAGCTTTACCAGTAGCTTATTTACTGTCGCATCGCTAAGAGGAATATCACTCTCTGTCACCGTCACTAATAATAGTCGGTCGTCGAGGGGTGCAATGGGACGCGATCGCAGCATCTGGTCATAGGCATTTAATTCCCAAGGTTGTAACAGTGCACTATGCCGTATTCCCACCAATAATGCTGTTACACCCACACTGGTAGCAACAACTAACGATAGCTTTCCGAATGGAGTATTATTTTGCACTATTAACCCATTCGATTGTCCATTCGCAACCGAATTTGCAGCATGATTATCTTTAACAAACGAACCACGTAATTTTTTGAAAAGTCTTATTATCTTAAGTGTTAGTAATGTTTTAACAAACTTGGGAAATTCCTCGGAAGTTCCTCTTTTTAATTGATTATTTCAATTATTTATTTTGTTTTAGGAGAATTGGTCTAAATGAATTCAAAAAAATATCCCATGAGCCGGAAAGAAAATCTGGTGGTTCAAGAAATAGATGGCGAAGTTATGATTTATGACTTAAATATCAATAAAGCCTTTTGTTTAAATGAAACCTCAGCTCTCATTTGGG
>JANNFJ010000795.1:0-3140 GCA_031379725.1 Calothrix sp. OTE_75_metabat_31 | reverse complement strand
CGACCTCGAGCAGTGCACCAGTCAATACCGAACGGAGCACACCAGATGTCCAAGCTTTGCAAGATATTTTGAACGATTTGCATTAACCCTATCTTGATTTTTCAAACCATTTTCCTGAACGGAGCACACCATGAAAACACTGCAAAAATGCCTTCTTATTCTGATGATTTTCCTTGGATTACAAAGCGTTTCTCACGCTCAAAATCTCGAATTTACAACCCACTTTGGTTTAAGCATTGTTGGAGTCTCCTCTGGCGAATTTGGGATTGGGCTTCGTTTTCCAATAAGCGAAGATTTACGAGTTGGCTTGCAGTTTGGTTTCTTGGGTGCAGGGCGAATCGGAGGTATTGACCTCAACCTCAACGTCGCTTATGCCCTTGGTGGACTACGTTTTTATGCAGGACCAGAGATCGTTTTTGGAAATTACGGAAGTTTTGGACTGGTTGCGGGTACTGACTGGTATTTCACAGATTACTTTGGCGTCTACGTCAAAACGCATTTACTCTTCGGAGGCAGAGGCTTTGAAGGCACAGTCTTATTGGGCATTTTATTGCCACCGCAAGTATTCAGTTGGGTACTGCGCCTATTTACTGGAAATCTTTAACATCAGTAAAAACCAACTCGAGCAAGCAGATTTAAAGAGGAAAGCATGAAAAAAATTGCACTATTGTTACTTTTATTATTTCTCAGTTCTTGCTTTCCTCGCGCCCCTCGAGACCCAAGCGAGACTTGGACTGGTACACTAAGCGCCAAAACCGAAAGCTTTCCCGAACTTGCAGGAGATTTCAATTGCCAATTAACCCAACAAGGCTCGAGTATCAGTGGCACATGTGAACTTATTGCTTCTGTGTTCGGAGTCTCGAGTCGCACTGCTTACTTACTCGCAGGGAATCTTAACGATGGCGAAAGCAAACTTCAAATTGCCTCGGCAAAAGACCCAAATCAACCCGTGGACATTGTGGGGATTTACAGCAACAACCAATTTACGGGAACAGGTTCGCTAACAGTACCGTTTGGAGCGAACAAACTCACCACAACTTACGCCATGACAATTCGGCGGCAAGTAGCAGTCGCACCCGTGCGTGACTACGCTTACGATGCCTCTGGGCGTTGGAATTTAAACATGGATTTAAGCGATGGCAGTGGCGGGAAACTCAGTGTTTTCGGAAGTTGTTCGTTTTCAGACAACGGCGGTAGCCTACGTGCCAATTGCGAATTGTCAGATTCCTTTAATCGAATATCACCAACCTTCACAGGAAAACGCACAGGCGTTCAAGCGCAACTTTCGTACACGAGTTTATTACAAAATTTAAATATCTCGTTTTCGGGAACTTTTACAGACTCGAGCCACTTTGTCGGACGAGGTTATTTGCGTGACGTGAAAAATTCTTATGGCGGCACTGTCAGCATGAACCGTTAACAACGAAAGGAACTAAACCATGAAGATAATTGCTCGAGTAGCAATGATTTGCCTAATTATCATTTTGACGGGTTGCGGTTTATTTGGAAGTAATAATTCAGTTACAGGTATTGAAGCAAAAGCAACCATAAATGCAGTTTTAAGTGGATTTTCTGTTCGTCTTGGCGCAGAAGTAAAAGGCACTGGAACTTTTGAACCAAGAGTTATCTGGACAACCAGCCTGGGTCAACTTTCCGCAAACCAAGGCAGTTTAATCACGTATACTGCGCCAGCAGTAACAACTGACACTCTAGCGATAATTACAGCGCAAGCCGGTGGGGACAATACTAAAAAAGTTTCACTCGAAATATTAGTCAAAGCCCCTATTCGTAATTCATCTCAGAGTTTGGGTAGCACTGGTGGTGTTATAGCAGTCCGTGCGAATGGTTTAGCGGTGGGTGCAGGAAGTATTGATCCCAACGCACTAACAAGCAACACCGCAATCAAGCTCGAGCAAATTACAATTCTTGATTCACAACTTCCAAGTGGACTCAAAGCAATTGGTGCTCAGACTGTTATGACAATCTCGGTAACGCAAATTGTCAATAGTCAAGCTATATTTAGCGTGGCATCAAAAAGCCAGAACTATATAGAAAATCAAGGTAATACCTTCAGTTTTGTTCAAATAGATTTTGGTAATACTAAAGTCTTACAGTATTCAGATATTTATATACCAAACACGAAAGAAGCAATTGGTATTTCGGCAATTCAGCTTCGCACCCTAATTGCCTTGCACAATCCAAATGCAAATAATATCAAAATTTCGCTACTTCCATTGCAAAGAACCACTGCACAAAAATCAGTTACACAGGTACGAGCAACTGTTACTGCGCCTATTAGCACACTGGGACTATATCGAATTGATGGCATAAAAGCATCAGAAACCGATTGTAATAAAGAAGTAGACCCTGCATTTTTTTTACAAATTAACAGCGTAAACGGAATTGAATCTACATCAAAAATACCACTTGTTTTAATACATGGATGGCAGGGCGTAAACAGTATTCAACAAGTGTTCAATTCTGATTCACCAACTAAAAAAACATTTGAATTTCCAGGTGTTTGCAATTGGATTACTAAAATTCCTGATTTTTTACAACTTAATGACTATCAATTATATACATTCAGTTACAATTCTTTTAATCAATCAATCCGTGATAATGCCGATCAACTCGGTAACGCAATTCGCAAAAGTTTTGGCAATCGTAAAGTTGTTATAGTCGCCCATTCCAAAGGTGGCATGATTGCCGATTTAACAATGCACAAATTTCCTGATATCAATGTGACGCACTTATTCTCCTTGGGAACACCATATTTAGGGAGTATTGCGTTGCTTTGCACAAAAACATCAAATGGGTTGTGCAGTTCCGCAGTTCCGAATCCAAGTGTCGTTAAAGAAGCGACAAAAAAAGCTATTGAACTTGCATCAACTTCGTTAAGTACGTTGGCATCCGTCCCAAAAGAATTGATCCCTGCTTTAGCAATCTTTGGTGGATATGCTGCTATAGATGCTATAAACGCATTGACCAAAGTTATCGATTTTCAGGGTACAAAGGACTTAACGTGGTCAAAAGGCGGCATTGAAGTTGGGCTTTACTGGTCATGGGATTGGGATAACACTGGTTGGAAGTCAACTCTAAGCGTTGACAATCCAGTTTTAAGCGAAATGCAAGATCCAAAT
>JANNFJ010000792.1:0-1541 GCA_031379725.1 Calothrix sp. OTE_75_metabat_31 | reverse complement strand
GGTAGAGTTCGTCTCGGTCAAAAGGCCACAATCAGCAGTGATAACGGTGCGTTTAATGGGCAACTCCAAGGTACAGTTTCCGAAATTGGTCGCAAAGTTGGTAAAAGAGACGTACTCAATACTGACCCAGCTGCTGATGTTGATGCAAGAGTCGTCGAAATCAAAATTGCCTTACCACCCGCAGACAGCGAGAAAGTTTCAGGTCTAACTTTTGCCAAAGTATTAATTGAAATCGCAATTTAAATAGGGTGTGGGCTGTAGGGGAATCCAAGGGTAAACCACGGCAAATTAATACTTTTCCTCACTTCCCCACTCCCCCCCACACCTCCCAATACTGCTCAGATAAGACAATTCGATAAACGAAAAATCTTGTAGAGACGCGATATATCGCGTCTCTACATACCTAGCATCACCGCAAAAAATCCAAAACCTACGCAGTATTGCCACACCTCCCACACCCCACACCCTACCCCTATACCCGACTAAATGCTTCGCAAAATTCCTCTAGCTTGGTTACAACTTACCCGCGAACGGACTCGCTTATTAGTCGCATTAGCAGGAATTGCCTTTGCTGACATCCTCATGTTCATGCAACTTGGTTTTCAAGATTCACTTTATTACAGTAACGTTCGCTTTCATGACAGTTTGCAAGGAGATATTGTTTTTATTAGCAATCAATCAAACTCCTTAATTTCCATGAAAAGTTTCTCGCAACGACGTTTAGTTCAAGCATTAGACTTAAAGGAAGTTGAATCAGTTCATCCAATCTATTTAGATTTTACAAGTTGGAAAAATCCGGTTACAGGTCGTCCCCGGACTATATTTGTGATTGGTAGTAATCCGGAAAAAAGCATTTTTAATATTCCTGGAGTTAAAGAAAATCTTAGTAAGCTGAGTTTACCCGATGTTGTTCTATACGACCGCGCTTCAAGGGTCGAATTTGGCCCGATTGCTCAAAATTTTGATGCAGGTAAACTTGTTACTGCCGAAGTCAGGCAAAGACGACTTAAAGTAGCTGGACTTTTTACCCTTGGTGCATCTTTTGGGGCAGATGGTAATTTGATTACAAGCGATGTTAATTTTTTACGAATATTTAATAATCGACAGCAAGGGTTAATCGAACTTGGGTTAATTAAATTAAAGCCAGGGAGTAATGTCGAAGTTGTTGCCAAGCAATTAAAGAAATATTTGACTGCTGATATTAATGTTTTTACTAAGCAGGAATATATTGACTTCGAGCGTAATTTTTGGGCAACTAATACAGCAATTGGCTTCATTTTTACTTTGGGTGCAATCATGGGTTTTATTGTCGGCATCGTAATTGTTTATCAAATTCTCTATACTGAAGTTGCCGACCATTTATCTGAGTATGCGACTCTTAAAGCAATTGGTTATACTCATAATTATTTGTTAGTAGTAATTTTACAAGAGTCTTTTCTTTTAGCAGTTTTAGGGTACGTGCCTGGTTTCCTAGTTTCACTATTTCTATATCAAAAAGCCCGCGAAGCTACCTTATTACCAGTTTTCATGAGTACGGAAAG
>JANNFJ010000771.1:0-3975 GCA_031379725.1 Calothrix sp. OTE_75_metabat_31 | reverse complement strand
AGGGGCACGATATATCGTGCCCCTACGGTGTACTCGGCACAGTCAATATTAAGTATTAATATTATTACAGGCGATCGCGTTCTAAATCTTGAATAACTTTCTCTATATACCAGTCTTCCGACATCCCTGGATAGCGATATTTGACATCCTCAATCAATCTTTCGGCAATTTCCCAATAACCTCCTACAAGTCGGAGTAACTTTTGACGCATTATACCTGATTTTGGTTTTTGCCCTAGACTTGGTGCGGTAATTTGTTTGAGACTATCTAATGCTAATTGGTAATTTTGCCAATCTTCTTTTTCACAAAATATGCTTGCGGCTTTTTGATAATCTTCAACAGCACGTTGCATTTCTTCAATATGGGTATATGCTAATCCACGATTATAGTATGCTTGGGCATCCGATGGGTTAATTTGCAATGCTTTGCTATAGTCTTCCACTGCCCCAAGATGATTGCCCATGCTGCGATATGCATTTCCTCTAGCAACATAAATCATTGCATCGGGTTCAATAGTTAACGCTTGGTTAAAGTCGTTGATTGCCCCTTGAGTATCACCCATTTGTAATCTAGCTTTACCCCGGTTGCGATAAACGATGGCATCTTGAAAGTTTAATTTTAGCGCTTGATTAAAATCCGCGATCGCATCCCGGTAATTTCCCTGTTTGCGACGAATCACACCCCGACAGCAGTAAGCTTTACCATCTTGCGAATCGACTTGTAAAGCCCAAGTCAGACTTTCTAATGCTTCTCGAATATCTCCAATTTCTGCTTTTTCAATCAATTGCTTAAAATAATCACCTTCTGAGGTGATAGTTAGTTTCGGAGTTGGTTGGGGGATAGGTACGGGTTGAGGTTTGGGTTGGAGTTCCTTAATTCTTTCCATACAGAGACGACCGTTTTCTGCGTCTTTCTGTTCGAGATACAATTGTGCGGCTTTTTTGAACGAAGCGATCGCATTGCTAATTTCTCCTAATTTTCGCTGCACTGTTCCGCGCAAGTTATATGCTGCCGCATAATTATAATTGAGTCGAATTGCTTTCTCGACATCATCTAATGCTCCCGGTAGATTTTTTAGTGCTAACCTTGCTAATGCACGACTGTAATATGCTTCTACTAAATTTGTATCTAATCTCAATGCTTCAGTATAATCGGAGACTGCCTGTAAAACTTGATTTAAATCGTAGTATGTTAAACCCCGTCTTAGATAAACTTCAGCAAAGTAAGGGTTGACCTCTAATTCCTGGGTAAATTCCTCGATTGCCCCAGTGTAATCTTTAAGTTTCGCTTTTTCCAATCCCCGATTATAAAATTCTTGAGTCATGGTGTTAATAATAAAGTTAAAGTACCTGTTGATGATTATGTTAGGACTTACGTAATAGGTACATTAAGGCGAACTACAGAGGCACGGAGGGCACAGAGTAAATAGCAGATTTGGGAGAGATTTGACGTAAGTCCTATGCCTATCAAACTAATTTAATTTAGCATAATCTAAGGGCATAGAGAGAATAGAAACTAAACTTATAATTTGGAAGACGCGATATTACCCTGCGGGTTCCGCCTTAGCGGTACGCATCTCTACAGTTTTTTAACTAATTCCCATTCCATCGGTTTCAGAAACTAATAATTTTCCTTGTCCACTATAAATCCAAACATAACCTTCTCCCCCACCTTTACCAAAGTAACCTAATTTAGAATAATCCTCTTTTATGCCATTCGTAAAACCTTTAACCATGTCGTAATCAGCAATTAATACCTCATCATTTCGCATTTCAATAACTTTCGCAGGTGCTGAAGTTGCTGTGACAATTTGTGCTTTTTGTCCTGGTAAAGGTTTGATTGCAATTCGGAATTTTCCGTCGCTAGAACCAGCTATTTGCCGTAATTTTAATTTTTTTGTCCCAATTGCAACGTTATCCGAGCAAAATTGAAAGACTCCATCATCAAATTCCCATTGTTCGCTGTCTGATATATCAATCGCGGTATAATCTAAAAAATATCCTTTCTTTCTCGGTTCAAGTTTAACAATCCCTTTACCGCGATAAACTGGGGCATTGTAATCAACATCCGTCATCAACGATACCCAAATATCCTTGATTCGATTATCAGTTTTATAGGTTCCATAATTCAACTTTCCCAAACAACTATGTAAACTGCCTTTTTGAATTATTACTCCAGAATTTTCGAGTTTGATTTCAACTTGCTGGACAAACGGAATATTTTTTGTGGGGTGGAAGAATTTATTGGTTTCTTTGTTGATATTATTTTGTAGATACCATAAATCAGTCGGTTCCAATATTTTGACTTCGTGCTGCATGATTCTAACCTCAGTTGAAAAATAAATTTGCAAGTTTCATTTTATACGGTTTCTCAAAAATTGCCTAACTGTGAGAGATTAAGAACCCCTACGTGTGTAAAATTGTCAAGGATCTGATTGTTTGCAATTGATTGTCTGTTTCATTATTTTAATTAAGTCGTGAGGTCAGAATTCGTGTTTCTTTGAGAAATTCCTAACTCCTAACTCCTAACTCCTAACTCCTAACTCCTAACTCCTAACTCCTAACTCCTAACTCCTAACTCCTAACTTTGGTTATGACCGAATTTCTCTATCACTACCCCACTTTGTATCCAGGTGTGTTTCTCAAACGCTACAAACGCTTTTTTGTCGATGTCGAACTTGCATCGGGAGAAATTGTCACCGCACATTGTCCCAACACGGGACCGATGATGGGTGTATCTGCACCAGGTAGCAAGGTCATGCTGTCGTTGAGTGATAACCCCAATCGCAAGTTAGCTTACACTTTGGAATTGATTCAAGTACATGATAACGAACCAACTTGGGTTGGTGTAAATACGATACTGCCCAATCGAATTACCAAGCTAGCACTTGAAAAATACCTGTTTCCCGAATTGGGCAATTATAACTATATCAAAGGTGAAGTTCCCTATGGAACCGACAAGAAAAGTCGGATAGATTTCTTCCTAACTGGCAGTGAAACAGACTTACCAATTTATTTGGAAGTAAAAAATACGACTTTTGTTGATGGTCGATTAGCGCTTTTTCCCGATACCGAAACCACAAGGGGACAGAAACATTTGCGTGAACTGACAGCGCTTTTACCCCATAGTCGAGCAGTAATGCTGTATTTTATTAATCGTGGAGACTGTACGACATTTGCCCCTGGTGATATTACTGACCCTATATATGGTAAATTATTGCGGAGTGCAATCGCTAGTGGTGTTGAAGTGCTACCCTGTCGCTTTGAAATTAGCCCTGTAGGTGTACGATATCTCGGTTTAGCAGAATGCAGTTTTACTTAATATTCAGTTTTTCGCTTGGCAATACACATAATTGATTGTGCAGCTTCTAATGTATCAGGGTTCATACCCGATAACTTTTGGCTCAATCGCATCCGCCAAGATGACTGACTGATCTTACCATCCAAAACTTCAGCACCAAGGTCATGGTTATGTGGATATAACTTAACTTCAAAACCTAGCGGTTCAAGGATTTGATAGTAAAGTTCGGATGTAATACCATCACCAGGTCTAAGGTTGTGAATTTCGGTTTTCTGGCGAGATACTCTTTCGTCATCTGGGATGTAATGCTTGTACTGCATCAACCAATATAGAGGAAAGCGAATATCGCGCAAAAATAATCCCAAACCTTTGAAATTCCAAGCACTGACTTGGGGGTCTTGGTCGGTGAATAGAATTCCACCCGGACGCACCAAACGGGCTGCCTCTGACAAAATTCTGCCCATATCATCGCAATGATGAATTGTGGCATTAGCTACAACTATATCAGCAAATTCATTGACAAAGGGCAAATGATGTGCGTCAGCCAAAATTGGCTCGTAACCAACTTCTTGTGCCATTTTCAACGCACCAGGCGAAACATCCACTCCAATCAATAGTTTCGGAGAACCTCCCACCGTTGCGTAAATATTACCAGGACCGCAGCCGATATCTACA
>JANNFJ010000762.1:0-2602 GCA_031379725.1 Calothrix sp. OTE_75_metabat_31 | reverse complement strand
GTTCCGAAACATTGCTTCTTTCTCATCCGCAAATTCTTCGGCTTCGGTTGGTGATAATTGTGGCAAAATATCTTTGAGGATTTCTGGATTTAAGCGTCCGCTAATTCGGCTTTTATAAAAATTTTCATCGATTTCTACCCCGTATCTACCTAGCATCTCCTGCCAAGCTAAAAAGTGGATGGGGTCTGTGTTTACAAGGGTTCCATCTAGGTCGAACAAAATTGCTGAAAGCATAATGATTCGGGGAGAAGGGGGAATAATAGGGAAGAGATTGAATAAGTAACCGAAGCTAACTTTGTTTTGATAAAAGGCAAATTATAATTAAGCTGCATTCTCGCACGACTTCGCAAACAGTCAAATGATAGCCCCAAAACAAAGTTTTTGTATAGATAAGCTCTTGGTTAATGTTTATAATTCTGAAGTTGAGATAGCACAGGATGCTGCTGAAATTGCATCCAAGTATTTGTACCAGGTCTTAGAGACGCAGGAAACAGCAACAGTATTATTAGCGACAGGTAATTCACAATTAAAATTTTTAGAGGCATTGATTGACTTAGGTTCTGTCGATTGGTCGCGGATTACTTGTTTCCATTTAGACGAGTACTTAGGAATATCAAGCGACCATTCTGCGAGTTTTCGGCGATATTTGCGCGAAAAGGTCGATTTGAAGGTTGACCCAAAAGTGTTTAATTATATAGAAGGGGATACATTACAGCCTTTGAAGGAATGCGATCGCTATTCGCAGCTTCTCCAGGCACAACCCATCGATTTGTGTTTGCTGGGAATCGGTGAAAATGGGCATTTAGCTTTTAATGACCCAACGGTTGCTGATTTTGACGACCCTTACAAGGTGAAGCTAGTCAAACTCGATGAAATCAACCGTCAGCAACAAGTGAGTACGGGGTATTTTCCTAATATCGAATCTGTTCCTCAATACGCTTTTACTCTCACCATCCCGACGATTTGTGCAGCGAAAAAAATAATTTGTCTTGCACCAGCACAACGCAAAGCAAAAATCATCAAAACTATGCTGCAAGGAAATATTACTCCCACTTGCCCCGCATCGATTCTGCGTCAACAACCTCAAGCAATATTATTTCTCGATAGTGATTCGGCTAGCGGTATGTGTTGAGAGTTTTGATATAGATATTTTTTGCTATCCCACGGTATGTAAGGGCACGATGTATCGTTCCCCTACGGTCGTTTCGGCCTATTTAAAAATATCACCCGTCGCATTTATATTTTTCGTTATCCCAGGGTATGTAGGGGCACGATGTATCGTGCCCCTACGGTCAAACATTACACTACTCCCCCCACTAAATTAAAAATAGTAATTTCCGGACGACAATTAAACCTCAAATGAAACCCAGTCATCCCCAAACCTCGATTCGTATATAACTTCATTCCACCAAGTTGATATAAACCTGAATAATATTTTTTCCCAAAAGTTGGTAGAACTAGGGGTCGTAAAAATGGGATGCGAATTTGTCCAGCGTGGGAATGACCAGATAATTGCAGGTCAAAGCGACCCGTCACTTTGCTTTTATCGGCAAAATCGGGTTCGTGTGCCAGAAGAATTGTTGCACCATCGCTTGGTAAATTTTCTAACAATAAATCTAAACGGACTTGTCCGAATAAAACATCATCAACCCCTGCTATGTATAGTTTGGCGTTATTGCGTTGTAAAGTGTAAAAAGTATTTTTGAGATTAACAATATTATTTTTAGCAAGTATTTTCTCGACTTCGGGGGCATTTACCGCATAGTCATGGTTTCCTAATACTCCATAAATTCCATCTTTGGCTGAAAGTTGACTAATGGTCGCATCGAGATTCGGGATAAAACGCTGTTGATGACGGGTGACAAAATCACCTGTAGCGACGATTAAATCGGGTTTTTGCTGGTTGACTAAGCGGACAATTCGATTTAATCGTGCTGTCGTCATCCACTTGTTGACATGGATATCGCTAATTTGTACAATCTTATATCCATTAAATTCAGAAGCAAGATGCGGTAAGGTTAGTTGTAACGAATTAATCTCAATCCAGTTTGGTTCGATAAAATAGGCGTATAGTAACGTACACAATCCTGATACAAATAAGCCTAATTTAATTAATCGATGCACCTTGCGGCGTTTTTTTTTAGTTCTTAGCATTATGGTCAGTAGTTAGTTGTCAATGGTTAGTGGTCAGTGGTTAGTAGTTAATGAATAGGCTAAAAAATCTTTAATTTATACATTTAGTGGTTCATGTCATTAATTTTGATGGGTTGTTAGATACCCGACTTCTTGAAGAAGTCGGGTATCTAGTCCTCAAAGGAAGGGCTAGAATCGCTGGGTAACTGCAATAGTAATTAACCACGATTAAAAAAACCGTTAGCAGCGATTCCTCGTTGCGTTATCTCGCTAAAATAGAAGTTTGGAGCATTCTGCATCCTTGTTACGCTTATGACTTTACCTATTGTTGCTATTATTGGTCGTCCCAATGTTGGGAAATCGACCTTTGTAAATCGTCTTGCTGGTCAGCAAACTGCAATCGTGCATGATGAACCAGGAATGACACGCGATCGCACTTACCTACCTGCCTACTGGTGCGACCGGGAAT
>JANNFJ010000363.1:0-2786 GCA_031379725.1 Calothrix sp. OTE_75_metabat_31 | reverse complement strand
AATTTTTTTTTACTGATAATTTCTATTGACAAACTTCCATACTCATTAAGTATTGGCACAAGTTTAAGTTGGTTATTTTCACTAGTAGTTGGTGCTATAGCAGGTATTGATAAAAATTCAGTGGCTACAGTGGCTAAAGTTACAGCCTTTCTTATCAAAATTGTGTGTTTCTATCAAGGTTATTTATGAATAAATTATATATCTTTTTGGAAAGGATATTAACAGCATTTCATGGATACTATAAAAACGCCCAAATCTGGAGAATCCCTTGCTAGCTACGTAGTGCGAATTAGAAAGGAACTCAACTTGACTCAGTTTGAGCTAGCAAACGCTGCTAGTCTCCACTCTCGGTCTGTAGGAAAGATTGAACGGGGGTTAACAACAAAACTCAGTAAAAAAACACTGCTTGGGCTTGCGGTTGGTTTGGGGACACCAGTCGAATATTTAGAGGCAATCATCAAGGGTGAAGAAGCCCGACCAATTCAGGGAGTCAGATTTTGTCCGAGTTGTTGGAATCCTGGGAGTAGCGCGGACTTGATGTGGAGTAACGTGAAAGCTAAATATTGTTATCTTTGTGGAACACAACTACGTGCTAGTTGCGCTCACTGTGGCGAGTTAGTAGTGTCCGCCAGGTATAAATTTTGTGCAGTATGCGGAAAGCCTTATAAAACTATAGGTCAAAATCGCTAAAACATAGATACAGTAGGCGTTTCCAGACCATCTTGCAGGTTTTTACACGTATCTCGGCTCAATACCATATTCGTTCTTTAAAGTGTTATCTACCTCAATTAAGTTGTCAGAAAAGCCATCTACTTTTGCAAGTAAATAACTACTATTTAATTTAAGTAATTTTGGCTTAATATTTTTAATATCTTCAGGATTCAAATTAGAGACATTAACCTGCTGCGATATTATATCAATTTCTTTTGTATATGTATCAATAACATCTTTATATTTGTTAGTAAATTCTTTGATTTTCTTTACTTCACCTAATATCTCCTGCTTGTCTTCACTTCTAGTTACTCTTTCAGATTTTTTAAAATCTAACCATCTTTCTTTGAAATCCGAATCATGTTCTAAAAAGTGATTATACACTTCTTTAAAATCTTCAGTCCCCATTTTTAAAGAAATAAGCTCCCATGTGTGGACGCGGATTTGTAGTAAACTATTCTGCAAGCGGCTTGTTAGTTGGAACTCTTCTAACACATCCTTCTCGGTTGCGTCGGCTTGACGTTGATAATATTGTGTTAATACAATGCCAGCAGTAGTACCAGCAATCATAACTGCCAATATTATTCCATATCCAAGGCTAATTTTTTGACCAACCTTTAATTTGCTAAACCATTGACTAATATTTAACGAAACCATTTGCTTTATTAATTTGATTTTTCTATCGATATTATTCCCATTTACACCGTAAATTAATCTAAGCAAATGAATGTATATATACTTTTATTCTAATACAGTAAGTATATGTAAATATACTAGCGTCCTTGGTAACTCAGTATTATTAAGGATTCGGTGCGTTACGACATTCGTCTAACGCACCCTACAATACCTACATTTACAAGTAAGATTCTCATATATCTCCCTCCCTCTACCCTCTTCCTCTGTGTTGCGCCAGGTGCTACAACGCGGGGTAGACGCGCAGCAGCTTCTGTAAGTACCCGCGCAGCGCACTGGCTTCTGTGTGTCTGTGTGGTCAAATACATAAAAACCACAGAAACCCAGAACACAAACAAAAATATTAACTAATTACTCCCACTTATGTCGAATAAACTCGTAAATATCGAGATATTCCTGACTGGGATTATTCCAAGAATAATCGTATCGCATTCCCGCAATAGCTAACTCACGGAATAACTTCGGATTGTGGGTATATAAATCAATTGCCCTTCCCAATGCTGACTCTAACGCAATATTATCTGTCTCATAGAATACAAACCCATTGCGAGTTTCCGGAGGATGATTCTGGTCGTAATCCCAGTCAAATACCGTATTTACCAACCCACCCACACCACGAACTACCGGAACAGTGCCATATTTTAGACCAATCATCTGCGTTAAACCGCATGGTTCGTAATTACTCGGTACAACGATTATATCTGCACCTGCGTAAATGAGGTGTGATAACTCCTCGTTAAAGCCTAATTCTAGATGCACGTCGGGGTTATTGTTCAAAAATTCCTTTTCGTGGGCAAACCATTTGTGGATAGCTGGTTCTGTTGCTGCACCCAACAATACAAACTGTGCCCCGCGTTCGAGTGCATAATAAATGGCATGATGGACAAGATGAACGCCTTTTTGATTATCTAACCTACCAATGTAGGCAATTAAAGGTTTATCATTATCCTGCAATAAAAGTCTTTCTCGAAGTGCTTTTTTGTTATATAGCTTTTGTTCAAAGTCGTCACTGCTGTAGTTATGGGGGATATATTTATCAACTTGTGGATTCCAAAAAATGTTATCAATGCCGTTGAGAATACCGTGGAATTTATCTTGATTGATGTGTAAAGTATGTCCCAATCCGTAACCGATTTCTGTATGCTGTGCTTCCCATGCATGATGGGGTGAGACTGTTGTCACTGCATTCGAGTAAACAATGCCACCTTTCATCAAGTTCAACGCAAACGGATTAAAATTATCGCGTAGCTTGTCGTATTGATAGTAATATTCTTTACGGTATAATCCAGTTTTTGCCAGGATTTCTGAACCAGCAGTACCTTGATGTTTAAAATTGTGAATCGTGTAGCAAACTCGCGGACTCCACATGCCATGATGTTTGT
>JANNFJ010000730.1:0-5724 GCA_031379725.1 Calothrix sp. OTE_75_metabat_31 | reverse complement strand
GACGAGAAAGGACGATTTGGTGTGACATTGGAGAACCTCAAAGCTGGGGAAATAGTTAGCGCGATCGCATCCGACCCCAAATACGGAACCTCTGAACCTGCATACGATGCAGTCATTCAATCTCCTGGTTCAACGTTATTTCAAAAGCCAAAGATTCAAAATCGAGCAATTCCTAATTGTACCACTCCACCCAAACCCCCAGTACCACCACAACCCCAACCAACCCCAAATCCACCAAATCCACCAACCCCAGAACCACCAACCCCACCCGAAGCGATTCGTTTGCGGGTTCCGAATAATATCCACTACGCACTCGATAAAGACTTTATTAGTTCTGCAAGTAGTGCAATACTCGACCAAATTATTGCTGTGATGAAGCAGTATCCCACGATTATCATTGAATTGCAGGGGCATACTGATGCTCGTGCGAGTGATGCCTATAACAAAAATTTAGCATTCCGACGCGCTACAAACGCGAGAAATTACATGATTAAAAAAGGAATTGCAGCTGAACGAATGACACTTCGTTCATTGGGTGAACGTCAACTTAAAACTCCTGGTAGAAACCGAGTTGAACATGCATATAACCGTCGGGTTGAAGTCATGTTTTTTGATATTAGAGGTGTTGAAATTATTTTGGAACCCCAAGAACAGGACTTACAAATCGAACAGTAGGTTTTAATAATCCCGGCTTCTTCAAGAAACCGGGATTCTTACCTTCACGACATGCCATTAATCTTGATGATAATCTCTCAATAAAACTCTTCCTTTGTGTCCTAGCCTGCGGCAAGCCCTGCGCGTCTATGTGGTTAATCTCTTAACCCATCAATCAGAACTTTTGAAAAAACTACTACTCCATGTCATTAATCTTGATGGTATATATTGTCTTCCGTAGGTTAGGCGTCCCGCCTGACCGGACTGCACAGGCGAGACGCCTATGCTACGACCCATCAAAACTTATGACTATTACCACTAATTATGATTAAAACGCTGTGGTAGCGTCACTATTACAGTTGTACCAACTCCTTCGTGACTCTCCACTGAAATTTGTCCCCGATGTAAATCTACGCACCTTTTAACAATAGCTAGTCCTAATCCAGTACCTTCAATTCCACTAGTATTTTTAGCACGATAAAAGTTTTCAAATAGGTGTACTTTGTCTGCTTGAGGAATACCTATTCCTTGATCTTGAATGCGGAAAATAGCCAGGTTTTCGTCACAAATCAAGTCAAACCAAATATCACTTGTTGCCGGAGAATATTTGATTGCATTGGAAAGTAAATTAGTAAAAATACAAGTTAAAACATCTAAATCCATTTTCACTACGACGCATTCTGCCGATGAGGTGAAAATAATATTACGCTGCTGACCGACACTAAATTGAATAGCTTCAACAGTTTCGCGGCAAAAAGTTACTAAATCTAAATAATTTGGGTATAATTGAACTTTACCAGATTCATTTTTACTAATAAAAAGTATCTCATCCAAAAGCTTAAGCATCTGGTTCATTGCACTATTCATTCGCTCAAAGTTTTTTGCTCGCTTTTCTTCAGATAGTCCATTCGCATTAAATTGCAGCGAATCCACAGAATAGCGAATTGTACTCATGGGGTTGCGAAACTCGTGCGATACCTTGGCAATAAAATGAGATTTGATTTTGTTAAGTTCTTGCTCTTTAATTAGTGCTTCACGAGTACATTGTTCGCTTTTTCGTAACTGCTTGAGAATTTGCTCTCGTTCCATTGCATGACGAATTGCTCGCACTAACTTTTGAAGTGTGATATCGTTTTTAACTAAGTAGTCTTGCGCTCCTTCCGACATTGCTTGTAGTGCTAGTTCATGGTCATCGACTCCCGTTAATACCACGATGGCAATATCAAGTACTGCTTTGCGAAAATTTATGACCGTCTCAATCCCAGTCGAATCAGGGAGATGCAAATCCAATAAAACCACATCAAATTTGTTTGATGTGCCCGATATATCTTCACGAAAAAGCGCGATCGCATCACCTAATCTCTCGACTTCCTGGATTTGCCAATCTTCCCCACTTGCCCGTGAAAAAGCTTGTCGCAGTAGGTTAGCATCGGTAAGACTATCTTCTATAAGTAAAATTTTAGTCATATCAAGGAAATCGGGGTTAATTAATTTAATAAATTTAGTTTTGTCTAAGTTGTATGGATTATCGAGGTATTTTCAAAATTTTCAATTTTTAGTCTGGTAACTGAACTGTTGCTAGCCAAAAATCTTGAATTAACTTTATAGTATTAATAAAGTCTTGAATATTAACTGGTTTTGTAATGTAACAATTAACATTGAGGTTATAACAACCTCGAATATCTTGCTCATCTGTTGATGTCGTGAGGATAATAATCGGGATTAACTTAAGATTTGAGTCTGATTTAACCTCAGTTAACACTTCTCGACCATCCATACCGGGTAAATTTAGATCGAGTAAAATTATATCAGGACGTAACGTATTTTCATACGCTCCTTGATGCCGCAGATAATTTATAGCTGTCTCTCCATCTTCAACCCAATGCAGGTTATTAGCAATTGGAGTTTTTTCAAAGCTTTTGATAGTCAATCGAGCATCGCTAGGAGAGTCTTCAACTAGTAAAATTTCAATGGGTTTTAATTTTGCTTGGTCATTCATTTAATAGACTAACTCTCTAATCTAGATTGCACCGTAAAATAAAATATTGTTCCTACTCCTGGTTCCGAATCAGCCCAAATACAACCTCCGTGACGTTCGACAATTTTTTTACAGATAGCTAAACCGATACCAGTACCGGGATATTCTCGACGGCTATGCAAGCGTCGAAAAACTTCAAAAATACGCTCTAAATATTGATATTTAATACCAATACCATTATCTTGTACCCAAAAGATGATTTCATCCGATTGGAGATTTTGAATTTTGTTATTTGTATTTAAGTTAAATATATTAAAGTTAAGTTTTGCAACTGCTTCGAGTTCTCCACTCCTTGCTGCACCAATCTGAATTTTTGGTGGTTGGTTGCGATTATACTTAATGGCATTACCGATCAGGTTTTGAAATAATTGTACAAGTTGAGTTTTATCGGCAATTATGGTTGGTAAACTACTATAGGTAACAGTGGCTTGACTTTGGGCGATCGCAGTTTGTAAGTTACTGAGTGTCGTAGTTAACACTTCATGACAATCTACAGCTAAAAATACTTGCTTGCTTGTGCTAATACGGGAATAAGCAAGTAAATCTTGGATTAATTGCCGCATTCGCATTGCCCCATCAGTAATAAAACCCATGTATTCACGGGCAGAATCATCGAATAGCTGTTGATATTCTGTCTCTAATAGTTGTGTATAACCTATTACTGCCCGCAATGGTTCTTGTAAATCGTGGGAAGCAACATAAGCAAATTTTTCTAATTCTTCGTTGGAACGTATTAATTCTTGATTCAATTGCTGTAAAGCAACTGTGCGTTGTTCGACTCGGATTTCCAGTTCCTGGTTGAGTTGTTGTAAAGCAGCTTCAGCAAATTTGCGATCGCTGATATCAGTAATCGAACCAATGGCACGAATGGGAATACCTTGGTCGTTGGAGAGTGCTTTTCCTCTTGCTAACAGCCATTTATAGGAGCCGTCTTGACAGCGCATTCGATATTCGCAACTATAATACTGTGTTTCACCTTGCAAATGAGCCTGGAAGGCTTTGATGAGATTTTCTTGGTCTTCGGGGTGAGTTAGATTGCACCACTCATCAAAGGTGACTACTTCGTGACTTTTATAACCGATTATTTTTCGACATTGTGGAGATAAAAAATGTCGGTTAGTGATTAAGTCATGATCCCAAATGCCGTCGTTATTACCTTCAATTGCCAGTTCCCAGCGCTGTTCTTGTGCTTTTAATATTACTTCTGATTGCTGGCGTTGTAAGGCATTAGTAAAAATTTCACTGACTATCTGTAATAGTCGAATACTATTTTCTGACCAAGTTTTCTCTTGACGGAATGTTGCAAACCCAACAAATCCTAGCACATTATTTTCATAACTCATTGGTATGCAAATCAGCGATTTAATCTGATATTTCATCCAGTTATCTCGGTCAATGGCGGCTACTTCAGGTAATTCGATTAGTTTGTAAAAATAGACGATTTCTCGTCTTCTGACTTTGGTACTTGCCCAAGGAAATAAATCATCGGGAATATTTTGATTTTTTTCGATTTGAGGTTCTATTTCTGCTAACATCCATTCATGAGTCATACTAGCAGTTGCTTCAGCATCGGAGTATCGAAAAATGTAGCTAGTATCGACTTGAGTGAATTTAGCAATTTTTTCTAAAGCTTTATTAATAGAACTTGTTATTTCTAAAGATGATAAATTAATAAAATCACTAGAAATACTCGCAACAATTCGGTCGAACTCAATTTGCAACTGTAATTCTTGTTCAAGCTGCTTCCGTTCTGTGATATCTTGAAAGAAAATCGATAAACCTTCTGGGGATGGATAAATGCGATTTTCAAACCAGCGTTTCCAAGGTGGATAATACTCTTCTAATTTAATTATACGCTGTTGTGCTATCGCTTGGTGGTAAGCCTGATAAAACTTTTGTCCGATTCCTTCTGGAAATTCTTCCCAAATATTTTTACCAATTAAACTTTCGGCATCACGGTTAAAAAGTTCTCCTGCTCTTTGATTGACGTAAGTATAATTCCAATTACAATCAAGGGCGACAAAAGCATCGGTAGTACTTTCTAGAAAGCTAGATAACCGTGCTTTGGCTGCTTGTTTTTCTAGGCTAATCGCTTCTTGTGATAAAGTTTTGTTGATACTAATTTGGTTTTGTAATAGTAAGTAAACTACAACTAATAAACATAAACTCAAGCTAAATCCGAAAGCGAAAATAAATATAAACCGCTCAAAGCTTTTATTTGTTTGTAATGTACGCTGCTGCAATAGAGCTTTTTCTTGGTTTTTGATTTCGATGGCAATAACTTGAATTTCTTGACGTATTTTTTTACCATCGTTGGTAATTCTAATTTGAGTTAATTCATCTTGTTGATTTTGCTCGAAAAGCTCAATCGATTTTTCCTGTAGAATAAATCTTTGCGTAATCATCGGTTCAAGCAACTTTAATCGGCTTTGCTGATTGAGATTCTTCCTGGTTAATGTCCGCAAACTTTTTAAAGCTTTATATACCTGCGGTTTTTTCTGATTATAGGCATTTAAATAAGTTATTTCACCTGAAATAATATATCCTCGTCGTTCTAATTCAGCACAATTAATTTTATTTTCTACATCATCAATAGTTTGTAGTACTTCATAACTATGAATTACTAACTGTTTATCTACTCTCAACCTTTGAACACTTACATAACCCGCAACACCGACTCCGCACAAAAGTAATAGTGCTGTACCAAAACCACCTGCAATAATTTTCGATGACACCCCGTTCATAATTAAGTATAAATATTAGCCACCACTCACCGGAGGAATTAAAACTACTTCATCACCATCTTTAAGGACAGTATCGGGTTCGACGAATAATAAGTTTACACCGTACCGGGTTACATCCTGCCATTTGCTTAATTGGGGACGTTCGGCAATAATGCGATCGCATACTGCTTTGACTGGTGTGCAGTCGGGAAATTCCAGTTTCAATTCGTGAACACCGTATGCTTCCTGATATGCAGCAAATAGCTTGACAGTGATAGTAATTAAGCTGTTGGACATAAAACAAGTGTG
>JANNFJ010000711.1:0-4088 GCA_031379725.1 Calothrix sp. OTE_75_metabat_31 | reverse complement strand
ACCTTGTCCAACAACTGGCAATCCCAGAGGTTGCATAGTATGTTAACGCTTTTGAAGTCTAAAAAAGATAAGTATTTTCCGTATTATTTTATACATTAATTGCGTATAAGGTGCTGAAATTTATAGATGTCAGCACCTTGTACGCTTAAATTATGCCAAGGTCTACAGGTTTCACAAGTCATATTATGATGCGAATATTGATGTAGTCTAATTAATGGTGAAGCATCACCGATGGTTAGCAAGTATCTTTAAAAGTATGTGTGTAATCTTTATAACTAATACTCTACGGTGCACTTTGAAAGGTTTGGGAGTGATTTGTTGTGGTGCGATAGTTTTATCTGGAAATTCTGCTATTGCCCAAATTGCACCAGATGCTACTCTACCTAATAATTCGAGTGTAAAAACTATCAATAACATCAGTATTATAGATGGAGGAACTCAAGCCAGAAGCAATCTTTTTCACAGTTTTAAGGAGTTTTCTATAATTACTGGAACTAATGCCTACTTTAACAATAATGCTAATATTCAAAATATTATTAGCAGGGTAACAGGTTCTAAGATTTCTAATATCGATGGCATAATTCGAGCAAACGGCGCTGCTAACTTATTTTTTATCAACCCAAACGGAATTATTTTTGGCAATAACGCCGAATTAAATATAGGCGGCTCATTTATAGCCAGTACGGCAAGCAGTTTTAACTTTGCCGATGGCAGTAAGTATAGTGCCACAGATATACAGCCACAACTTTTACTAACGGTAAGTGTTCCTATCGGCTTACAATTTGGAAAAACTGCAAATCCCATCCGCTTGGCATCTCAAGCAAGTCCAGATGGCACAACCAACAGCTTAGGTTACCCGGTTGGTCTAAAAGTAAGAACTGCTAAAACCTTGGCACTTATTGGCGGCGATGTGATATTGGACGGTGGTAATTTAACAGCACCAGGTGGAAGAATTGAATTATTGAGCGTAGCTGGTGATAGCAAGGTAAGTTTGCAGCCAGATCAGCAAGGTTGGGTTTTTGGAAGTGAAGATGTCCAAAATTTCCAGAATATTCAAGTTTTTGAGCGAACTGCAATTCCTTCAAATGTAGATGCAAGTGGTGAGGGTGGCGGTAACATCGAAGTACAAGGAAATCGTATATTAATTACTGGCGGCTCAAATATTGTAAATACAACACTAGGGTCTTATTCAGGAGGAAATTTAACTGTAAATGCAATCGCAGTTGTAGAGTTAATTGGTAGCGGCACACCCTTGATAACTGGAACCGAGAGTGTTGGAAACGCTGGAGACTTAACGATTACAACAAAAAATTTGATTATTAAGAATGGAGCGCAAGTACAAGCTTATAGCAACGGTTTAGGATCGTCTGGGCGAATAACTGTGAATGCCTCAGATTCTGTGGAACTAATCGGTGGTTACTCCTTTATATCACCAAATATAAATAGTAATGCTTTTATACCTAGCCAAATTGCAAATATAGCTTACAATGCTGGAAATGCTGGCGAAATAACAGTTAATACGGGTCGCTTAAATATTCAAGGTGGGGCAAATATATCAACAAGTTCTCCAGGAGTATATTTATTCCCTTCTAACGAATATATTCCAGCCGCAGGGAAATCCGGGAATTTGACTGTAAACGCCTTAGACTTCGTAAAACTAACTGGAGCCGGAAAAAATGGTTCTATAGGTAGTGGCTTATTTACTTCAACTAATGGTTCTGGAGATGCTGGAAATTTATTGATTAATACAGGACAACTAATTGTAACCGATCGAGCTAGAGTGAATGTTAGCAGCCAATTTGAACAAGAAATTTTTAATCCCTCAAGTAATGTAAGTAATCCTGGTTCAGCAGGCAACCTGGAAATACAAGCTCGTTCCATAATTTTAGACCAAGGTAAACTAACATCTGGAAGTGACTTGGGTAAGGGCGGTGATATTAATTTAATTGTTGAAAAATTATTGATTTTACGTCACAACAGTCAAATATCGACATCGGCTGGTAAGACACAGGGAAATGGAGATGGGGGTAATATAACTATTAATGCTCCAAATGGTTTTATCGTTACCAAGGAGCGAGAAAATAGTGATATCACTGCCAATGCATACGATGGCACTGGCGGTAAAATAAAAATTAACGCTGCTGGTATTTTTGGCATAACACCACGCAGCCGAGAAGACTTGGCAATAATATTGGGAACTTCGGACCCTGTTAAGCTAGACCCTCAACTTTTACCAACGAATGATATTACAGCAATTTCCCAAGCAAACCCAATTTTAAAAGGTCAAGTAAATATTAATACACTTTATGTTGACCCCAATCGTGGATTAGCTCAATTGCCAAGAGAACCAAGCGAACCGAAATTAGCTCAAAGTTGCTATTCCCGAAGAAGTCCAAATCAAAGTAAATTTACGATTACTGGGCGTTCCGGTTTAGCAGTTAGCCCTAAAGATTATCTCCAAAGTGACAATGTGTATGCAGATTGGATTTCTTTACCAACTGTCCAGAAAATAGGCGACGTTCGGCTGAATACGCAAAAGCAAGTACCCCTTACAAACACTACACATTCGTCACATTTTGCCAATATCCCTACTCAAATTATAGAAGCACAAGGATGGATAATTGATACTGACGGTAGCGTAGTTCTTGTTGAAGAACCACCTACTGCTACTCCCCGTAATTCCTTATTTACACCACTACATTGCAATACTTCTAACGCTATGCTTAATAATGCTGAATGAATTTCAATATGACTTTATTGGTATGTTTACTTGCGCTCTCGCGTGTACTAGTGTAACCGCTAATTCTTTACGCGATACCATCGAAGATGGTTGCCAAGGGCATCGCATGGCTATCGCCCAGGCTGAGGAAATCGCGCTTGGCAAAACGTGCTGGCATATGGAGCGACCCGAATGCTATAGCACCTTGGGATTGAAGAAAGCAGCGTCGGGGACGGTAAGTGTGATCGCTTATTAATTTGTTTCAACCTCATATTCCTGCTCTAACACGCTCAATAGTTTTTCTTCCAGTGGTGTTAGATACGGACGCTTAACCTGACCTATATGCTGTAAAACGCTCGTAGCTGCCTGTTCTAATTTCCCATTGTCACGAAGTCGAGTTAGGCGATCACACACCGAATTCATTTGTTCGCAATCCATATCCGAGTAATCAAGTGGCTTTAGATGTTCTAGTTTTAAAGTATACAACCCATCCCAAACTCGAACCACACAACTATAGTCGTTAACTTGAGTAACAATACACCAACATCCACCTTTACCTCGCAAGTCGGGATTATCTTTGACAATAATCTGACACACTTCCCCCAAGCGATAGGGATTTAGAACCTTGGTACGGGAACAAATCCGCTCTACAATGTCTTTGACAACGCGACCCGACGGTACTTTTCCCCCAGCTTCTGCTACTGCTTGCTGCCATACTTCGCGTTGTTCAACAGGTTCTAGTTGGCTTAAGGGTCGCACTTGCCCTTCTTTCGTTGGAAAAATGTCCACAATTTGTGGACATGAGTACAGATTGTCTACAACACCTGCTGCATCAATTAATTGATAAGAACGGGAACGATTATAACTAAATCTATCTTTACAATATTCCTCAAAAGTCTTATGGGTAGAACGATATAGTTTCCTGTCGCGTAGTTCCATCAAAGCTTTGCCTGCTTCATAAAATGCCCGTTCTACTTTGCGTTCTAGGAATAAGCGATCGCTTTACTCGTCGAAAGTTAGCTCTGCTATTTCAACAACAGACTCTGCTATCGTGCCACCAAATAACAAGTCATTTAAGGTTTGAGTATCAGTTAATTGGCTCATAGTTCCACCTCAAACCCTAAATGCTGTTTCCTGGCAGTTACTTGCCGTTGTAAACTAATGACAAATGTATTTTTTTTCATTGTTGACCGCACCCATATTGGTTGACAACGCCTTGGGTGTGTTAGGGAGCAATGCGATTTTGTGAGGTTGGGGAAAAAACATGCGATCGCTAAACTTTTTTCTCAGTACAGTAAAGTATTAGCTACATGTCAATTAGTATTAATACTAAAAAAAACAATTAATGAAGAACGTTCATACCAGGCAT
>JANNFJ010000710.1:0-1679 GCA_031379725.1 Calothrix sp. OTE_75_metabat_31 | reverse complement strand
CTGAACCCGAAGCTTATGCTGCATATGGTTATGAAGCTGGCAAGGTAGTTGTTAATGCGATAAGCAAGGTTTGTAAGAATGACCGTGTAGCAATCCGTGATGCTGTTTTAGCTACTAAGGATTTTCAAGGTATTCTTGGTACTTGGAGTTTTGACGCGAATGGTGACACTACTTTGGCTACGATGTCAGGAAATACTGTAAAAGCTGGTAAGTGGGAGTTTGTGACTTTGCTCGACGCTAAAGCTAAATAATTTTGCTCCATAGGTAATTGGTAAACATTAGATGTAATATTTACCAGTTATCTGTTTATATGGACGTTCGGTTTGATTTTGGAAATAAAATATGGAGAAAATGACCGCAGAGGGCACAGAGAAGCCAGTGCGTTGCGGGGGTTCCCCCCGTTGTAGCACCTGGCGCGACACGGAGGAAGAGAGGAAGAGGGGAAGAGTATTGATTATAAGTTGGCTAAGTGAATAAAATCACATGGGAGTTCTAGACTTCGCAATACTGATAAGTAGTTTTGACGTTACAAAAAGAACATAATTGACTATGAAAATGGCTATCGAAAAACCGTCAAATAAAAAGTTTCAGGCAAAGGCAGGTATTAAGGGCTGGCAAAAGATTCTTTTGTATATTGTTATTGTTTATCTTGTTTTATTGTTGGCACCGATTGCTGGCTTTGATTTACCACGAATTATTGGCGAAATTAAAAATAATCCGGCTCTTTTGGTTCAACAATTATTAATTGGTTTGGTCAATGGCGCGATTATTGCGATTATTGCTTTGGGCTATACAATGGTTTATGGCATTATCGAATTAATCAATTTTGCTCACGGTGATTTGTATATGTTGGGTGCGTTTGCATCCCTAACTGTGATTGGTGCTTTTGGAATTACTGATAATACATCGTTTCTAGCAAGTTTGCCAGCTATCTTAGTAGCTTTAATTCTGAGTTCGGCATTGTGTGCGGCATTGAATATATTAACTGAAAAATATGCTTACCGACCTTTAAGGAATGCTCCTCGATTAGCACCGTTAATTTCAGCAATCGGTGTTTCGTTTATTTTTCAAAATACAGGGCTTTTTTGGGGTGGTTTGAAATCCTTTATTCCGGTTATGGGTGTAAATGCCGCTGCACCCAAAAGTTTCCCCGATTTATTGCCCCGTATTGATATTCTCAAAGCAATGGGAATTGAAAGCTCGATTCAATTCACTACTAAAGATTTAATTGTTTTAGTGACAGCATTAGTTTTAATGGTGGGGCTACATGTATTTGTAAAATATACCTCTTGGGGTAAAGCAATGCGTGCTACTGCCCAAAATCGAGATGCTGCCAGAATGATGGGTATTAATGTCGAGGGTATTATTATCCTGACTTTTTTGATTGGTGGTTGTTTAGCTGGTGCCGCAGGTTTGTTAGTAGGACTTTACAATAATACGATTGTTTTTACAATGGGATTTACTGCTGGATTGCGAGCATTTACCGCTGCAGTTTTGGGAGGTATTGGTAATATTATTGGTGCGATGTTAGGTGGTGTTTTGATTGGTTTGCTTTCAGCTTTGAGCGACCAATATTTTTCGAGTCGATGGACTAATGCTTGGGTTTTTGCTGTTTTGGTAATAATTTTAGCGTTTAGACCGGGTGGTTTGCTGGGTGAGAATGTACAGGAGAAAGTGTA
>JANNFJ010000709.1:0-8095 GCA_031379725.1 Calothrix sp. OTE_75_metabat_31 | reverse complement strand
CTCCCCCCTCTTCCCCTTCCCCTCTTCCCCTTCCCCTTTCCCCTCTTAGTAAATTATTAAGTACCATCAAATTACCCATCACCGAGGTTCGCAAATCGTGAGAAACTGTATGCAATACAACATCCTTGATGCAATTAAGCTGTTGAATTTGCTGCATCTTTTGCTGTACTTGGGTGGTACGTTCTTCGACTTGTTGTTCTAAACTGGTATTAAGTTGGGCAAGTTCTTGATAAAGTCGGGCTTGCTGGATAGCTATTGCTAATTGTTCGGATATTTGTTGCAGCAAATCGATTTCCACTGGTTGCCAATTTCGAGGACTCGAACATTGATTTGCGATCAATACCCCCGATAATTCCTGACCCAGCATAATCGGTACAGCTAATGTCGCTTGAGTTTGAAATGCTTGGTATAATGCTTTGAGTTCCTCGGATAGTGGGGTTTTGCTAATATCCTCGACAACCCGTACCCGATTTGTTTCTAGAAGCGTCCTCATTTCTCGAAACTGCGCTTCTTGGGCTTGACTCGGTTTCCAAGCTAAAGCTGAGGGATAACCCGATACCGATTCTGCCAAAATTTCTGATTCACCATTACTATCATTTAAAGCAATAAATACTCGGTCTGCATGTAAAAATTGTCGAACTTCGGTAACGGTTGTTTGTAAAATTTCGTTAAGATTAAGCGATTTACGAATTCTGACAAGAGTTTCAGCCAATAAGCGATCGCGCAGTGATGTTAGATGCAACTGTGACAAATTTTGCTTACGCTCGGTGATATCGCGTACAATTGCCAATACTTCATCTTGTCCGCTAACTGCTAACCTCGCTTCATAATCGCGCATTCCCAAGGGTGTTTGTAACTGATACTCGCAGGTTTGCAAACTCCGTAATTCCAAAGTTCGACAAATCGCAGCATGACTCATACTCGCTACATCAGGGGGTAAAAAATCCCACAAGTTTTTACCGATTATTTCTTGACGCTTAATAGTTACATCCGCTCCTTCACCCTTAAAATCAATGTATTCCCCATTCCTATTAATGCGGAACATCAAATCGGGAATCGCATCCAAAATTCCTTTATACCGTGCTTCAGTTGCACGCGATTCGGCTTCTGCAAGCTTCTGCGCTGTAATATCTATCACTAAACCATCCCAAAGGATATCCCCATTCGGTTTTCGTTCGGGGTGGGATGAACCTTGAATCCATTTAGTTTTACCGCTTTTTGTAATAATCCGACCAGACCAATTCCAAGGTTCAATAGTATCAAAAGACACTAGCATTGATTTTGAAAAAGCTTGAATATCCTGTGGGTGAATCGAGTTATGCAAAACAGAAAAGTCTGTTTTCACAGCTTCGGGTGTCAATTCCCATAGTTCCAGACAACCCGAACTTACATAATCCACCCGCAGCAAACCCTGTTGCTGCACAACCTGGAAAATCATTCCCGATAAATTAGCTGCGATTTTCTCTAGCAACTTAAAATAGGGCAGTTCTAAATACGTTTTAACAGAATCATCCACTCGTTGTCCCTTTTATACACAAGTTACTAATATGGGTGTCAGGGAGTAGGGGAAAAGGCAAGGTAAGAAGAAAAATATATTTTATCTCCCCCACTCCCTACTCATACATTAAATTCTGACCCACGTAAATGCATTCACCCAATTGGATGAACCACTTGCAGTATGCTAATTTTGGCTTCAAACCATCAAAACTTTTGACATGGAGTAATAATGGTGCGTGTCAATAATTTTGAGGGGTACGTAGGTTGTAGGTTGGGTGGAACGTAAGTGCAACCCAACGATTAAATGTTGGGTTTCGCTTACGCTACACCCAACCTACAACCCATCAAAACTAATGACTATTACCAGTTGTGGTTCGTGTCATTAATTTTGATGGGTTGTGCGAGCATCCTGCTCGCGTACTATATTAACGCGAGCAAGATGCTCGCACTACCAAATTTTTTTGAACCCATCAGAATTAATGACATGAACTAGTAGTGGTTCGTGTCATTAATTCTGATGGGTTAAAAACGCTTGGTAGTGCCAGCTTCTAGCTCGCGTATTATATATATTAAAGCGAGTTCGCGTATTATATTAAAGCGAGTTCGCGTATTATATTAAAGCGAGCAAGATGCTCGCACTACAAAATATTTTTGAACCCATCAAAACTAATGATATAAACCACTAAGCATAATTTAATGAAAGACACCAATAACTCCATCCTTAGATTAGTTCAAATTTGAACTACTTTATTACCTGCATCTAAACAGCCTTAATTTGGGCTTAATCATAACGTACTAAGATAACTTGTCTGAAAGTTTAATTTATTTTTCTTTCATTACAAAAAAACTTTATATAAGCGGTCAATTAACCGCCATGAAAATTCTTTTAGCTGAAAACGACAATGTGACGACGCAATTGCTTGTTACTGCCCTGGCAAACCAATATTACACCGTTGATATTGCAAATGATGGTCAGATAGCTTGGCAAATGTTGGAACTGTACGTTTATGATTTGATTTTACTTGATGTTATTTTACCTAATTTGGATGGTATCAGTATTTGTAGACAGTTACGTGCTCAAGGTAATCAAATACCGATTTTAATCGTGACTGGGGAAAATGCTGCTATCAATCGGGTAACAGGGTTAGATGCAGGCGCAGATGACTATGTTACCAAACCTTTTGATTTGAACGAATTATTAGCAAGAATTCGGGCTTTACTGCGTCGGGGAAATTTGACATTAACCCCAGTATTGAAATGGGGAGAATTGCGGCTTGACCCTAGTAAATGTCAAGTAACTTGGAATCATGAAAATGTCCGTCTAACTCCAAAAGAATACGGCTTATTAGAATTATTTCTCCGTAATCATCACCGGGTTTTCAGTAGTAATGCGCTGATTGAGCATTTGTGGTCGTTTGAAGAAATTCCTAGCGAAGATACTGTGCGATCGCACCTCAAGGGGTTGCGGACAAAACTGAGAAAAGCGGGTGTCACCCCCGACCCAATCGAGACAGTTTATGGTATGGGATATCGACTCAAACCACCACTTCCCGATAATTCCCAATTACAACCAAATCCAAAACAGCAAAATCCAAGAACAAACCCGTTACAATTTCAGCATGAAAATATCACAGAAATCCCCGCATCACTTGAAGACCCAGTTAGCTTAGTACAACCGACTCTCAACAGGACAACAGGTAAAGTCTTAGTAGTTGATGAAGATACGCAAATATTGAATGCGATCGCAGTTTTATTAGAATCTAGAAATTTGCTAGTTGTGACTTTGAGTAATTGTGCATCGTTTTGGGATGTATTGGCGGCAGAAGTACCGGATTTACTCGTGATGGATATCAAAATTTCTGTGGTTGATGGTTTTGATATATGTCAATCGCTGCGGAATAATCCACTATGGTGCAATTTGCCGATATTATTGCTCACAGTCGATATTGATGCTCAAACCATACATCGAGTGTTTGCAGCCGGTGCAGATGATTTGGTCTGCAAACCAATCGTGGGACCTGAATTAATTAGTCGAGTTCTCAATCGGTTGGAACGAACCCGGTTGTTACGGAATATTACTGAAATCGATACCCTAACGGGTGTCAGCAATCGACCTCAATCGACGAGGCAAATATTGGAGTTGATTGAATCGAGTCAACAAAAGCAAAAATCCTTTAGCTTTGCCGTCGTTACCATTGACCGTCTCAAGCAAATCAATAACCATCACGGTCATGCTGCAAGCGATCGCGTTTTATTTCAATTGGCCCAACTTTTACGCCAAGCTAGTCACGACCACGATATTATCGGTCGTTGGGGAGGTAAAGAGTTTGTGCTAGCGATGAGCGAAACCAACCAAGAGTCGGTTGTTGTACACCTATCGCAAATTCTCGAGAATTTCCGACAAATCAAGTTTATTGGTACGAATCACAAATCTTTTTACGCGACATTCCGTGCCGCTGTTGTTGAATATCCCCGTCATGGTACTGACTTGCGATCGCTTTATCAAGTTACAGATGCACTACTTCAGCAAGCTAAAGCCAAAGGACGGAATCGGATTTTATCCTCGGAATCCGGAGAATTTCCAAATTCTTGAACTTTTTTCTACAGAATTATGTAATTCTGCACAAGTTCTGCATTTTTGAGTTGTATTGTTAAAAGTGCGTTGAGAGCCACCACTTAATTGATTTGACTGTTGGGTTTCATCCTAGCCAAAAACTACTCTTTTACTTGATGATTTAATTATTGGGATTTTTATTATACATCATTTTTCAACTATTAGCAATGAATTAATTTAGCTGAAGTACCTAAGAGGATGTTTTAAAAGTATATTTTTTGTCATGCTGAATGGAGCGAAGCGTAATGAAGCATCTCAACTACATACGGCAAGTCGAGATTCTTCGCTTCACTTCGTTCCGCTCAGAATGACAAATTATACCTACGTTAGACTTTTAAAACATCCTCTAAGATGAAATGGATTTCAGATATAGGACTACTATTTGATTTTTGAAAAGATACGTAGGGTGCGTTACGCTGTCGCTAACGCACCAAGGCCTGGAAACGGTGCGTTACGCTGTCGCTAACGCACCCTACATATACTTAGATTTTTTCAGAAATCAAACCGGATTCCTATATATTAATTTATATTAGAAAACTAGTTGGACTTAGAAGTTTTTACCTTCATATAGCTCCTCTGAAAAAAAGTAACGTTCGGTTTTTCCTAATACGTATTTAATATTCTCTAATTTTGTGAATAGGTGTTTTTTCCTATGTAATGCAAATCGCGATCAAATAAATTATCGATTCAAGCTGATTTTGACTCAACTTAGTAAAAAGTCGGATTTTAGTTACTTATTTACGATAAATTTAAATTGTATGCACAACACAAATGAAATTGAAGTATTTAATGCAAGTCTAGACCTTGTTGCTAATACATTAAAACACCAAAATAAGTTATTAGTTGAATCGTGCGGTAAAATGTTGGCTCTTTTGCTTGGAAACGAACGAAGCCTAAACATATTTACCAGTGCCATTCTCGAATTGTCGAAAGCATCTCCTCAAGATTTTCATTGGGCTTTAGAAAGTTTCTCAGACTTCAAAGCATTTTCTGGACTAGCTTTTACCCAAAGCAGTCCGAATATTCCCAAGGAAATTCGCTACAAAATGAATTACACCAAAATTTTTAGCTCGACTGTAGAGTTAATTATATTAGCCCTCCAACTCAAGAACAAAAATATATTAGAATCATACGAAAATTCTCTCAATTGTATTTTTGGTCATGAGTACACAGCCCAGATTTTTTTAGGAGCATTATTTGAATTATCGGAAATCGACCCGGATTCTTTTGCTTGGGCAAGTCAAAACTTATTTCATCTCGAATATTACAGTCGGTTGTTCCGGTTAGTGACGATGTGCGTTGCCCAAAGATTAATTGAGAAAGGTTTTATTCCTGGTGAAGATTTTAGTGCTAATTGCATGGGGCAAATATTAATTCACGAGAAAGTTAAGCACGCTTTTTTGAATGGTACTTCAGACCCCGATGACCGAATACTATTTCAGCAAATATTACAAAGCGCTTGAATAGACGAAAGATTGGGAACTTTTTTTAATTGAGGTGTCATACCCCTTGTATCAAATTACCGATAATGCTGTATTATGATATAGCAGTCAGTTTTTAGATGTCAAAAGTTAATTGTAGGACAGGCAGGATGCCTATCCTACGAGTGAAAACGATTGGCATAAGGTACCGATGCCCTTGATAACTACTACCCTGCGGGAAGCTAAAGCAACGTAGTATCGTAGCCTTTAAATATTTTTGAAAACAATCCCAAATAATCACCATTTTGCAACAGTAAATAGATGGCACAAATTTTTATTAATACATGTCTTGACGTTTAGAAATTTTGACCTGCGTAAATGGAACGTACTTCACCATTACGGCGGATAACAGCTTCGCCATTGGCAACTTCTACTAGCATCCAACCGCTTGTACCAACGCCTTCGCCGATTTCGATACGACGAGTAACACCATTGATTTTAAACAAAGCCGCCGATTTGTCCCCCAATTCGAGCAACCCTTCTAAAGTATGGGATATCGGATTAGTAGGTGCAACAGCAACCTTTACATCAGGTGTCGGTGCAGTAGCAGCGGCCGGCTTAGGTTCGGGTGCGGTAGCAGTTGGTAGCTTGGGAGGAGCAGCCCGGAAAGTTGCAACTCTGATGGTGGGTGGTTTTGGTTGGCTCAACGTAATCGGTTGCGATTGAATTACCAAGGGTTTGAGGGCAGGACGTACCGCAGCAAAGACGTTTAATGGTCTTGTGACCTTATCGACATTTTTACTGACATTATTTAATGCGGTTTTTACCGAAGGAGGCTTGGGTAAACTTGCGACCCGCATCTGACTGGGTACTTGTGGTAGGCCGCGAATACCAGGAACAGCTGGAGGGGCATAACGCATTGGTAAGGGTGCTTGATATACAGGTATATAAATACGTTCAACTACGGTTGCTGCGCGGCTTGTAGTTGGTTGCATGTTGTTGGCAGCCATTGGAGGTGGCAATTGACCAAAACCTTGATTGCTTGCCATTAGTGAGCTTTTTTGATTGGCTGATTGATTGGGTGTCAGCGCAGCAGTATATCCGGTTCGAGCCGATTGATGGTTGGATTTGACAGTTTCTCGGTCAATTACTGATAAAGCACCGAGCATGTATTTCACTAAATCCGCTTGCACGTCGGTTTGGGCGGCTAATTCGGGCTGTACTTGAGGTCTTGATGGTAGCAACGATTGCTGAAATGAACTTGATACTAAACGATTCAACAATCCAGAACTTTGGACAAAGACAACGCTTGCAACTAAGCCAGCGGTAGCCGCACTCCAACCGAGTAATTTACCCAGCCATTTGGATTTCTTGTTAACTTTAACAGTTTTGGGTGCGGTAGAATTTGGTTTTGCGACCCGACTCAGTTGCTGATTTTTTGCTTCTGACGTTGCAGTATTAGGTTTACCTGGGGTTGTTGGCATAGGCTGCATCTGCACCGATTGCAGGCGCACAAACTCTGGTTCAATCGTTGGTATGGGCAAACCGCCCCGACCATCTAATATATGGTCGATGTCGGCGAAGAGTTCATCCATCAAGCCATCCGCGTAAGTGTCTATCGACCAAGGTTCGCTGACGATTAACTCCTCGGATGGTTCGGAAAGTAGGGTGTAGGTGCTGGCTTTGGTAGACATAGCTTTGAGAGAGCAATTATGGCTTTTAGGGCGGTTTGGATTCCCTACCTACGTCCGAAAATAATTAATGACTTTAATTAGCTTCGGCAGTTTTTAGATTAATCCAACCTTGTTTTTATTTTTAGCGAGAGTGAATTTGTATTAAATTCAACACAAACATTTAACTCGGACTGCGGGAAACCGCTGAGATATTGTTTGCTTGCATCCGGGAGACTGCTGGTAGCGACAAAGATACATTTGTGTCATTTATCGTACTGGTCTTCTAGATGTATACCCTACTACTATACTCGTGCTTCATGAAGCTTTTTTTAAGCTAATGCTGGAAACTCAGTTGCTGTAGGGGTTCTACGTATTTCTAAAAATATTAGTAGGGCATTGACATCGGCTGGGTTCACGCCTCCTATACGTGCAGCTTGCCCGATTGTCAGTGGTTTGACCTTGGCTAATTTTTCTCGTGCCTCTTTGGAGAGGGTATCAATTGCTGCATAGTCGAGATCGGCAGGTAGGTGGCGATTGGTTTGGCGGGCAATTTGGTCAATTTGGTTTTGCTGGCGTGCTAAATAGCCTGAATACTTGATATCGATTTCTGCACCTTCCTTTTCTACCCGGTCGAGTTTGCTGTTGCCTAATGCGTATTTTTCCAAATCAACATAATGGAATCCAGAACGACGCAATAAGTCAGCCAGGGTAATCGACCCTTTGATAGCTTGAGTCGTAGCAAGTGCGATCGCACGTCCCTTTTCATCATTTTCCTTGATTCGGGTCGCATACAACCGTTCTTTTTCCGCCGTAATATTCGCCTGTTTGGTGGTATAAAGTTCCCAGCGACGGTCATCAATCAAACCAATTTCCCGTCCCAAGGGTGTCAT
>JANNFJ010000702.1:0-6907 GCA_031379725.1 Calothrix sp. OTE_75_metabat_31 | reverse complement strand
CCCTTGTCCCCCTTGTCCCCCTTGTCCCCCTTGTCTCCCTACACTTTCTTTGAAAACACGCACTGTCTCACCATTGCGATTGAAGTGGATGGGAATATCTAATGGTTCAGAAAAAGTAGACCAAAGTACTTTCCCTGTTGGGCTGAACCATTCGATGTCAATATGGTCATCTTCATAGACACTGGCACTATCACCGAAACTGGCTTCAACATTGATGCGGTATTCGCCAGTATCGGGATTAATTGGTTCGACGGCAAGCGTGGAGGCACAACGACTTGTGGTTAAACATCGTTCGACAACTTCAACTACATGGTTGAGGGTGTCATCGATGCGTTCAACTAAAGTGCCGCGAACGTATAAATATACTCCACTGGCAAATAGTAGGAGTAATACGGCTGTGATGGACGTGTACCAGAGTGCAAGACGGCGACGGGTAGCTTGGAACATAAAATATATTTACACATGCTAGTAATTTTTATCAATCAAGAGGGTCTGACCCCCCAGATAAAATATGTAGTAATGCGGCTGAGATTGAGGGCACGATGATATCGTGCCCCAACAATCCCTCCGTAGGGGCACGATATCATCGTGCCCCAATACCGTGGGATAACAAAAAATCCCTCAATCAGGGATAATACCCCTCCAACGGCAATAGCATCCTGAAACAATACATTCGGGCGAGTAAAGGGTATGACCTACCCATATTGAGGGCATGATGCCTAACTGCCCCTGCGATCGCACAGACGATTCAACTAGCTTTAATCCGAGGGCGCAATATTGTAATGTTACTAGTGTAATCAGTGCTTACACTGAGTATTTATTTTGAGCAATCCTTCATAATTCCATATTCTCACTGAAGTTGTCGAACGGTAAAGCAGGTTAGATTTTCTATGTAAACAAATCGCAGGGAAGTTTATAAAGACTTATCCATCTTGATTAGAAACACAGTGATTTCAGATAAAGAAGGTTATGGATGTAAGTTTTGACTTCGTTTGTTACTGATTATCCTTTTAGTTAAATATTCCCGTTAGTCTCGTTGTTTGCGGTGGTATCTATTATCTATACATCACCGCCTCAAAACCTATGGGTAATAGGAACATGAAAAATAGTAAGGGAAAGATTGATTCAAATAAGGTGTAGAAGCCCATTACTTATTGATGTTATTTACTACTGCAAGCGAGATAGAGGTTACAAAATTTTCACTGTTATGGAAAGGAGGTGATGCTTACAAGTTAAAAGTTAAATATTGCAACTCGGAGCGTTAGTCATGCTGGCACCAATACTTTAATTATGTATCAGCAACCTTGTCTAAAATGCATTCTGCATCAACTCAACGGCTAACCAGGGAGTCTCTATCAAATAGTAATTAATAAAAAATAATTAGCTTTGATGAGTCGAAAGCCAGAGTTAATCAAACTTACACAAAATACACTACTTACATCTCGGAGAAAATTTTTCATGAATAAGAAGATTTTAGGTATCATCGCAGCAAGTGCAGCAGTATTGGGAAGTGCAATTATTGCTTCCCCCGCTCATGCACAAACAGCAAATTTAGACGTTGAACTACAAGTACAACCATCTGTCTATCTGGTTACATACAGTAAGTTAAAGCTTTTGGTTAGCAGCAACGATCTTTTGGGAAATCCTTCTGTTAGCCAAACCGCTGAATACGATGAAAAATCTGGAACTTCGGTTTTACCAGCAGGTTCAATGGGAACATCAGGAACCACTCTGACTCCAGTTACCAAAACAATTAAACCTCTGTATAGGGTTTCTGCTAACTCTGGTGCAACAGTTACTCTTAACGCATCGAATCCTACCCTTATGAGAGACGGTGGAGCTTCAAGTGACACAGTAACAATGGAAGTCGATACAGGCAGTAAAACTAAATCAATTCCAGCTAGTGCAACTGGGGCTTTTGTTGACGGTGACGCAACCCTCAAGTTTACATTTAACGGTTCTGGAGTTCCATCTGGAACAACAGCAAATCCCCCTATGTATAAAGGTGGTCGTTTGACAATCAGTGTTGCTACTCCTTAAGAATATCTGAATTGTTGAAATTTCTGGTGCAGGCAAAATGCCTGCTTCCAGCATATTCTAGATACAAACTTATTCTTGTGGAGAGATATTCGATCGAGATGAAATATAGGTTATAAAAAATTATGTAATTAATTATGATAAGTATTCAGTCAAGAATGTAGGCTGTTAAAAAATACAAATAAATAACTTATCCAATTATCATAATTGATGACATTAATCAAAAAGTAAAATTATAAATATTAATAGGTAATTTTACTTTGCAAGCTTTATCTGCTATTTTTTACTAACAATGGCTTATCTTGAGAAAATGAACTGCCGACAGATTATTAGATGTTATCTAAGTCTACTTATAGGGTTTTTATATTTACCACAGCCGAAAGTTTTGGCACAATCAACTTTGCCCGGATGTGAAGCACCCCTGTACATATTCTCTATTATTCCAGGGAAAGAAAAAATTCCACCACTCACAGCAGTAGAAATTATTGATGACAGCGATCGCGTAACACAAGTAACTACTCAAGCAGAATTATTAGCAGCTAAAGTACCTTATAAAGCGACTGCGACTCGTGATATACAAACTTATTGGCAGATGCGAATCACGAAATCAGATTTTGATTCTCTTAGCGGTAAAGCTGCTAAATATAAACTTATAAACCCTGACAATAAGCCTGGAAATCCATTCAAAAACAACATTGCTGTGAAGCCCTTAAATTCAATTGAAAAATTGACAGAATGTTCGGACAACAAAACAGTTGTAATCGGAGGAGGAGTAACTTTAGAATTTCGTGAGTTATCCCAATTCGTACCTGGAAACTTTGCTGCACAAATTCAAGTATGCGTCCCAACTAATAATAATCTGTGCCCGTAAATTATGCGATTAATTTGAAAAGAATGTGTGGTATTAAGTCAAAATTTTATATGCTTGAAAAAATATCTAAAGTCATAAGTTTAAGCCTTGTTAGTTTGTTGATTTTGGGAATATCTAGTGTTAAGGCAATCGAAGTTACCGTTACCCCTCCGCGTGTTGAATTAGATATTAGCGGTAAACAAACTCGTTCAAATTCGATTAAAATTACCAACCTATCCGATAAGCCAGCAGAAATGAAGGCTTATGTACGGAATTGGATTATGGATGAAAAAAATCATTTGCAAGATTCACCATCCAACGAACAATCTTTAGACCAATGGATTGTTTTTACCCCCTCTAGATTTACAATTCCACCTCGGAGTACGCAAACTGTACGCTTTGCGATTCGTCCAAAAATTAAACCTACACCTGGCGAATATCGCGCTGTTATATACCTAGAAGAAATTCCGAGTAATTCTCCAGACGCAGTTGAATCTGTGGGTCGTATTGGCGTTGTTGTCTATGGAAATGCAGGAGAAATTAAGCGAGTTGGTACTATTAATTCTGTGACTGTTGACAGTCAACCTAATGCCATCAAAGCAGTATTTGATGTTTCCAATAAAGGAAATGCACATGTCAGAATGGCTGGTCAATATGCAATTTGGCGTGCTGCTAATTACCCAGGTGCAAAAGCAACACAACGTATAGATGGTGCAGGTAGTTCTAAAGCCAAACTACCAACAAACGTTGTTCAAGCAGGAATTCTGGAATTCCCGCCAGTTTTGCCAAATAATCGTCGCCAACTGGTGTTACCTCTAATCGGAAAATTACCTCCTGGTAATTACGTTCTAGATGTCAATGCCAACTTGAGTGGAATGGCTGTTGATACAGGTATTCCTTTTACTGTTCCACCTGCGGCTAATGCCTCACAACCTGCTTCTAGTCCAGCGAGTTCTAGAATTAATTCTGCAATTCAGGGTATTCCAGCTAAAAGATAAAGTTGGTCTGTCGCGTATGCTGCCTGTACTGCTTGTAAGGATAGGCCTGCAAAGACAGGCAGGATGCCTATCCTATGAGACAAAGGTCTTAAAGATAATTTGCTACAAAAAAAATAATATTTGTGCTTTAGTATGCTCTACCTAGCTTTACCACCGACCCCACCTCCAATCTTAAGTACCCTGACACCGCAAGAGGTTGCTGGCAAAGCTTCTGTGCCCAAAAAAGCTTTAACTCAGAATAATGCCACTGCCATACCAACCCTGCGGGTTCCACGCAGTGGTACAAAGATGGTTGCCAAGGGCATCGCAACTTCACAATCAAAGGTTTGTCAAGCAGCTGATGCTTCTCAACAATCAGATTTAGTCGGCAATTTACTTGCCAAAGTACTCAAAAACTCCAATCCAGCTAAAACTGCTTCTACTACTCCTATTGCTGGGATTAATTGCACTTCATCTGTTAGTGATAAAATAGCACCCGACAAGCAAAAGCCAGCAAAAGGTTTTTCACAAGCATCCTTGGCAAAAACTGTTATTAGTCAAGCGTCAACAGTAGAGAATGCTGGAGAAGATAGTAAGTTGATGGCTAAGGGTCAAAAAAATAGCACTTTAAATACTGCTGTAACAACTGAACTACAGCAGTCAAATTCAGCTAATGATGCTAGTGCTAGCGCAACAGAAGAGAATAAACAAGAAAAAGCACTAGATAAAAACCCCATTGGGAAAATTCTGGCAACGGTTCAAGAATTAATCAATGTTTCTTTATATGCTTCTATCAATAATGCATTCGGCAATGTTTCAACAGATAGCCAAAATAATCAACAAATAGCTGCGGCTACCTCTGATACCTCTACTTCTCCAGAAGCTGATAGTAATAAAACAACATTGGAGAAAAATAATAGTAATACCGAAGAAATTGCTAGCAATTCAAATGTAAATACAAGTACCCAGAAGATTATAGCAATTGTTCAAGAAGTTATTACGGCTTCTTTGTATGCTTCACTTAATAATACTTTGAGTAATGCGGTTGAATCGGAAATCCCGAAGTCAGGGGAAATTGCCCTAACTCCACCAGATAAATTAGTTTCTTCTAATAATTCGACAGTTAACGATCGCTCAAATCCTGACAATAATAAAAATACTCTTATTACTCAACCCGCGAATTCATCGCAAAGCTTAGTTACAGCACTGAAAAATGCTGCGACTTCAACTAATAATACTAATAATGTAACTAATTCCGAAAAAAAACCACCTTTAGAATTAGCTCAAATACCAGATACTCCCTTTCTAGTAGGAGTATTAGTAAACGGTCGAGAAGTTGGCACTTTAGATGTTCTCATTCGGGACAATATTTTATTCATTCCTCTAGAAAGCTTTGCAGAAATTTCCAGATTTACCATCGAACAAAGTGGTAAAGTTCTGCAAGCGAAAACTCCGTTGGGTGTTGTTAATCTTCAAGCAAACGACATTAGACAAATCAATGGAGTTGTTTACATTAGCAAGCAAACCTTGCAAGATAAGTTAAAAATAAATGTTGATTTAAATACTGCTGATATTAACTTACTTGTCGATTTACCTTGGAGAGGTGGGGGCGGGATTCGTTTATCGACTCGACTAAAACCTGATGTGCTGCCACCAAGTAGTGCTTTTTCGACTTTACAACAAGAGTTGAATATTACAACTTATTCAGGAAACACCGATATCCGCAGTTCATCTTTACTGGGTGGAAGGTTAGGTGGTGGTTCTTGGAGAGCGCGTTTAGAAAATGATTTTGAAAATTCGCCAAGTTTGAGCGAGTACTTTTTCTTTAAACGTAACGGTCAATTTAGCTATCAAATTGGTAAACAACAACTAGGTTTACATCCATTATTAAATGGAATGAGTTTGACCGGATTGCAATTTGGTTACACCAATTTACCCGCAGATAGTTTTAATTCAAGTTACAGTGCGAATGAGTTATTACCCCGACGTTCTCGACCCGTACAATCATTCCGTGGTTCTGCACCTCCAGCTAGTTTGGTACAGTTAAGAGTTGGTGGTTCGATAGTCGCACAACAGCAAGTCGGATTTGGTGGGCAATATGAATTTAGTGATGTCAATTTACCGCTTGGGCAAAATAATCAAGTTGAATTATTAATTTTTGACCGCAATAATTTGCGCGTTCCGAGAGAAATTCGTACTGTGCGGATTAATTCATCAGATTTATTATTACCATCCGGTGGTAATGTTCAACTCGCAGGTGTAGGTTTAACTGGTAACTTCGTTCAAACATCTTTAATTGGTGATTCAAGATTTCAATCTGACGATGAGGGTAAACTTGCAGGATTTTACCAAGTTAGGCAAGGAATTTCCAATAACTTAACTTTTGAAGGTGGAGTTCAAGCGCTACCCGATACATTACAAGCCCAAGCAGGGATAGTTTTACGGTTAGCTAATCCAGCAATACTTTCTGCTAGCGTGGCAACTTCAAACGGTCAAGTCGGTTATTTAGCCGATTTAGATGTACAGTTAGACCGTTTAGAAATTAGTGCTAATTCGCAATCATTGCCACAAAGATATTTATCAGGATTTAGAAATACTAAAGAATATTACAACCACAGTTTAGAGCTTAAATATAACTTTGGAAATCTCTTCGATTTAGGATTTGTTGCCCGCAGCCGTCAAGATGAAAGTAATTCTGCAAGTTACATCTTACCAACCTTTTCTGCGAGACCTTTTTCTTCACTATCTATAAGCGGTAGACCCGATATTGACGGACGGTATTTATTTAATGCATACTATCAACCAAATTCCGCAACTCGGTTATCTTTCAATACCTATGGTAATAACTATATATCCGATTTAAGCTACAAATTTAATAACAATTATAATTTATCTTTGGGAAGTCAGTTTGGTGGTGGTGACGCTGCTAGTTATACTGCCCGTATTGGTCATACCCCCAATGACTTTAGAGCCTTTAGTTGGAATGTTGGACTCGGTGTCACTGGAGATGGAGAAATTGGTCCCGTTGCCGGAGCTAGTATGC
>JANNFJ010000673.1:0-4265 GCA_031379725.1 Calothrix sp. OTE_75_metabat_31 | reverse complement strand
ATTGCGATCGCTACAACTTGACATTTTTTTATTTACTTCTCATGATTTCTGATAACTCTGTAAAAAATAACACTCGCATGATGCGAGTAATTCCGGCATTAGCTTTAAGCTTAAGCTTGGCAGCTTGTGGTGGCGGTGGTGTAGAACAAGCAACAAATACTCCTGCAGCTGGTGGTGATGCAACTCCTGGGGCAGTTAAAGATGCAACCGCCTCTACTCCTGGTAAGCTTGACCTTGGCGGAAATGTACAGCTAACTGGCGCAGGTGCGTCTTTCCCCGCACCACTTTATCAAACTTGGTTCCAAGGTTTAGCCGCAAAATATCCCAACTTGCAAGTTAACTACCAATCAACTGGTAGCGGTGCAGGTGTTGAACAGTTTACCAAAGGAACTGTAGACTTTGGTGCTAGCGACGTAGCCATGAAAGATGAGGAACTCGCTAAAGTTCCCGCCGATAAAGGTGCGATTTTGTTACCAATGACTGCTGGTAGCATTGTACTCGCCTACAACTTGGCTGATGTGCCCGAACTCAAATTGCCCCGTGCAGTTTATACAGATATTTTATTAGGCAAAATCAAATCGTGGGATGACCCGGCGATCGCCAAAGCAAACCCAGGTGCGAAACTACCTAAACAAGCGATTAATGTAGTCTACCGTGCTGACGGTAGTGGTACTACAGGAGTATTTACAAAGCACTTGAGCGCAATTAGCCCAGAATGGAAAACCAAAGTCGGTGAAGGCAAAGAAGTAAAATGGCCTGTGGGTCAAGCTGCACAAAAAAATGATGGTGTAGCTGCTCAAATTACTCAGACTCCAGGTGCGATTGGATATTTAGAGTATGGTTTTGCCAAGCAAAGTAACCTCAAAGTGGCATCGCTGGAAAATAAAGCTGGCAAATTCGTCCCTCCCGATGACAAATCTGCTGCTCAAACTTTAGCTGCTGTAACTTTACCTGCTGACTTGCGAGCATTTATTAGCGACCCCGAAGGTGATGGTTCTTACCCCATCGTTACTTATACTTGGATTTTGGCGTATAAGAAATATCCCGACGCAGCAAAAGCTAAAGCTATGGAAGCAATGATTGAATACGGTTTAACCGAAGGTCAGAGCAAAGCTGCCGAACTTGGTTACGTACCTTTACCTGCTAACGTTGTTCAAAAAGTAGCAGCCGCTGCCGACCAAATTAGCCCTGAATATAAAATTGCTGTGGGTGCGGCTGGTGGTGCCACTGCTGGTAAGTAGTTTATTGTTAGTTGTTAATTGCTTGGTTCATTTAACTCCTAACTCCTAATTATCTCTTGTTTGCTCCCACACACATTTTTATTAATGGGTTAATTCATGAGTACATTTCCTGCTAACAGTCAAGCCGCAGGCAAAGCGCGATCGCAGTTAGATCGAAACCTCGACAAGGGTTTCATTTTGCTGACGCGGATTTTTGCGTTTTCGATCGTAGGTATTTTGATATTCATATCGGTTCAGGTATTTATTCAAGCAATACCTGCTATCCGGCAGTTCGGTCTAGGCTTTTTGGTCGGTACTGATTGGAACCCTGTTATCGACCAATACGGAGTACTGCCACATATATACGGAACTATAGTCAGTGCATTCATTGGTTTGCTAATCTCTGTACCGATTGGAGTGGGCACGGCAGTTTTCTTAAGCGAAGATTTACTACCAAAAAAAATACGTACAGTCTTAGCTTTCTTAGTCGAATTACTTGCAGCTATTCCTAGCGTTGTCTATGGAGTTTGGGGTATTTTTGTTCTTAGCCCAATTATCCAAGCAATTGGCATACCCGTAAGTAGTATTCTCGGATTTTTACCGATATTTTCAGCAGAAGGAGGCATTACGGGTAGAGGGATGTTAACTGCTGGCATAATCCTAGCAATTATGACCTTGCCAATTATTACGGCAATTTCCCGTGATGCCTTAATTTCACTTCCCCCTAGTTTGCGTCAAGCTGCTATCGGACTTGGTTGTACTCGTGCGGAAACGATTCTCAGGGTTTTAATTCCCGCCGCATTTTCGGGCATTGTCGGTGCCGTAATGTTGGCACTTGGTCGGGCAATGGGAGAAACAATGGCTGTAACAATGTTGATTGGGAATTCTAATAACATCAATATTTCCCTATTTAGACCAGGTAATACAATTTCATCCTTGCTAGCAAGTCAATTTGCTGAAACTAGTGATTTGAGTTTGAAACGAGGAGCCTTGATGTATGCTGCGTTAGTGCTGTTTGTATTAACTCTTGTCGTCAACGTTTTGGCAGAGGTAATCGTGCGGCGAATGAAACGAATTTAATATCTAAGTGATGAATTGAACCATTAAACCTGTATTTTCACTTATGGCTTCTAGCTTTTCAGAACAGTCAGAAAGCGGATATCCGATTGGTAGTCTAACACGCAATCCTTCAGCGCCTCGAACATTATTTAGTACCATAATGACGGGAGTTGCGATCGCCTGTGGAGTGATAGCGTTAATACCTTTGATTGCAGTCCTTTCTTACGTAATTATTCAAGGCTTTAGCAGCTTAAGACCAAGTATATTTTTTGAATTGCCACCAATCCCATCATCATTACCATCAGCACCGAGAGGTGGTTTTGGGAATGCGATTATCGGCACAATGTTGATGGTAGGTTTAGGAACATTAATTAGCGTTCCGATTGGTGTATTGGCTGCGATTTATTTAACTGAATTTAGTACGGGTAAATTCGCGCAGTGGATTCGCTTTGCAACAAACGTTCTCAGCGGCATCCCATCGATTATTGCCGGTGTATTTGCCTACGGGGTTGCAGTTGCATCTCCTTGGTTCGGATTTTTATTCACAGGTAAATTCCAACCCTTGGGATATTCTGCCATTGCTGGTGGTGTAGCACTCGCAATTTTGATGTTGCCAATTATTATTCGGACTACGGATGAATCCTTACAATTAGTTTCGGACGACTTGCGTCAAGCTTCTGTCGGGATTGGTGCTACTAATTATCAAACTGTCATGTCCGTGGTTGTCCCCACAGCTTTACCTGCAATTGTCACAGGTGTAACTCTAGCTGTAGCACGTGCATCGGGTGAAACAGCACCTTTAATATTTACGGCTTTATTTTCGACGTTCTGGGCTAGGGATATTACTCAACCTACTGCTTCTCTTGCAGTTTTGGTCTATAACTTTGCTACGACTACATTTGAGAACCAAAAGTCCCTCGCTTGGGCTGCATCTTTAATCTTGGTGTTAATGGTTCTAATAACAAGTATCATTGCCCGTTTAGCAACAAATCGTAAAACTTACTAGGGAACAGGAAGTAGGGGAAGGAGACAGTTGTTGAGAAAGGGATATTGGGTAAAGCTTTCATAAGAAAGATTAATCGAACCTCTCTACTGCTTCGTATTTCCTCCTTCCCCCTGCCCCTTATCCCCAAAGGGGGCCCCACCTTCCCCTGTTCCTCAACAAACTATATCTTATCTAAATTTATGGCTACCAACACTCGCACCGCTAACGATACGGATACAGTATTACGAACTGAGGGATTAAATATTTACTACGGTAAATTTTTAGCTGTTAGCAATGTTTGGCTGGATATTCCTAAAAATCAGGCTACAGCGTTTATCGGTCCCTCTGGTTGCGGAAAAAGTACATTGCTGCGCTGCTACAATCGTTTGAATGATTTAATCGATACTTTCCGCGCTGAGGGTAATGTTGTTTACAACGGTCAAAACCTGTATGCAGCAGATATTGACCCAGTAGAAGTACGACGACGCATCGGGATGGTTTTTCAACGTCCTAACCCATTTCCTAAATCGATTTACGACAATATTGCATTTGGAGCCAAAATCAACGGTTTCAAAGGTAATATGGATCAATTGGTTGAAGACAGCCTGAAAAAAGCTGCTTTGTGGGATGAAGTCAAAGATAAACTCAGACAAAGCGGTTTATCGATTTCGGGTGGACAGCAACAACGTTTGTGTATTGCCCGTGCGATCGCAGTTCAACCTGATGTAATTTTAATGGATGAACCTTGTTCGGCACTTGACCCAATTTCGACATTGCGTGTAGAAGAACTCATCCAGCAATTGAAAGAGCAATATACAATCATCATCGTTACCCACAATATGCAACAAGCTTCGCGGGTTGCAGATAGAACAGCCTTTTTCAACGTTAAAATCTCTGAAGGTGGTCGGACGGGTTATTTAGTAGAATATGACCGTACCGAGAAGATTTTCCAAGACCCACAACAACAAGCAACCAAAGAATACATCAGCGGTAAATTTGGT
>JANNFJ010000648.1:0-2425 GCA_031379725.1 Calothrix sp. OTE_75_metabat_31 | reverse complement strand
TCTTCATACACATGGTAGGTTTTTACCGCCATTTCCGGCGTCAAGTGAATATTCAACCCTTGGTGGTGCAGTTGCTAATAACGCTGGTGGTCAAAAAAGCGTAAAATATGGCACAACGCAAAACTACGTTGAAGCCCTGCGTGTCGTACTGGCAAATGGTGAAGTAATTGAAACAAAAAGACTAAGTAAGCGCGAACTAGGCAAAAAAATGGGGCTAGCCACGTTTGAGGGTGAAGTATATAGAGCACTTGATGCTTTGATTGAAGAAAATCATGACGTTATACGAAACAGCCAGCTTGATGTTTCAAAAAATGCTGCCGGCTATAATATGTCAGCCGTAAAGAATAAAGATGGTTCGTTTGACCTGACCCCACTGTTTATTGGATCACAGGGGACGTTAGGTATTGTTACTGAAATTTCCCTTACCACGGAAGCTCACAACCCAGCCAGTACTTTAATCGCTGCTTTTTGTGACGACGTAGTCCTGCTACAAGAAATTATCTTGAATTTGAAAAAAATTCCTAAGCCACCAAGTTCAATAGAAATGGTAGACAATAAGCTTTTAAATTATGTAAACCAGTTTAATCCCAATCAGCTACGTAATATTGTTAAGCAGCCATTCCCCAAGTTTGTTCTGCTTGTTGAGTTTGACGATATTAATGTAAAGACGCAGGCCCGCATGGCAAAACGGACCAGTAAACTGCTCGATAAACACCAGTTAACACACAAGGTAGAATCTGACGAAATAGAAGTCGAGCAGCTATGGAAGTTACGCCAAAGTGTAGCCTCTGTTTTGGCGCATGGTAGCGATAAAGCTAAAGCTTTGCCTATTATTGATGACGCTATTGTGCCAGTAGAACGAATTGCAGAATTTATTTCGCGTGTCTATGAGCTTTTTGAATCGTATAAAATGCCGGCCACAATGTGGGGTCACGTTGGTGAAGGCAATATTCATGTACAGCCATTTCTTGATTTAAGCCAGGTTGGTGATAGGCAAAAGGTATTTAAAATTTTAGATGATTTTTACAATCTAGTCATAGAATTTGGCGGCAGTACTTCTGGCCAATATAATGATGGTCGTTTACGTGCACCGTACTTAAAGAAGCTTTACGGTGAAGAAGTCTATAAAGTTTTAGAACGTATAAAAACTATCTTTGACCCATACGGCACCCTAAATTCCGGGGTAAAAATTGATGTTGATATTGACACAATCAAGCCTCTTTTGAGGCACGACTTCTCTCTGCAACACCTGTACTCTCACATGCCTAGAACCTGAGCGAATTAAGTAGACGTTAACATACTATTGATAATAATTCAAAAATAGAGTAGTGTAATTATCATAGATCGGAAAGTTTATTATGAGCATGCCCCTTGGAGAAAAAGACCCTGGAGTGGTTAGGGAATATATTAAGGACTCAATAGTCGCCTACTATGAAGGAAAAATAAAATTCCCAAGAGTTCGGCTTGCTACTAGCCCCGAAAGATTACCCCGCAAAACGCGGCCATTTGCTACTTGGTTGGCTTCTGAATGGAATGTTATAGATAATGATAAAGCTTATTTTGAGAAAGTCGTTCTAAGAACAATCGATACTGTAGAGAGTAATACTGACGTCGATGGGAATTCTGAAAAAGGCTCTTATTTTGTAGCTGCAAAAATTGGTAGAAATGTTGTAGATATGGCACGAGTAAGTCCTGGTACGCCAATTAGCGTATTTAGCTCCAGTTGCGGAGTGGGTGATTACATTAAACTATTTAATGGCGTTGGGTTTGTAGGTCCAGGTGGAGCCCACTTAAGATATGGTGAAAATGGAGAATTAGCCGGTTTTTATACTCAGCCTGATTTGCTGATCGATCGTCCCGGCGTGCCTGTGTTGCGGCGTGGTAAAATAGAATTTCCGGCTAACACATCTGTGCTTATTTCGAACCGGTCCGCTTGATGTGGATTGAATAACTACACATTTTGCAGTACGCTATTATTTGTTATTCCTCATATTTCTTTCTCATGCGGACGTGGCGGAATTGGTAGACGCGCAGCCTTGAGGTGGCTGTGGGAGCAATCCTGTGGAGGTGAGAAATGCCTGTGGCATTTCGCAAGGCAGTCAACACTTGAAAACTGGTTTTCAAAGATGTTGCTGCGGGGTCGCGGAACGTGACCAAGTCCTCTATAATTAATTCGTGAACATTAAACATGCGGACGTGGTGGAATGGTAGACACGCTTGTCTGAGGGGCAAGTGTCGCAAGACGTGGAGGTTCAAGTCCTCTCATCCGCACCAAGTAAAAACTGTTTATAATAAAAACCTAGTTTTTACTCCATTGAACCAGCCTAAAATTTCAGGTTATAAAAATAGGAAAAAGGTGCGGATAATGCAGATGCACTAAAGTTAAGTGTAAAACCAGATCTATCGTTAAGTGTATAGCCAATAT
>JANNFJ010000355.1:0-13968 GCA_031379725.1 Calothrix sp. OTE_75_metabat_31 | reverse complement strand
AGTTTAGGGGAATAGATTGTAGGGAGTAGCTAATTTCCAATCCCCAGCCCCTTTCTCCCTAATTCTACTCCTACTCCTACTCAATAATGGGCGGGGGAAAGAGCGCCCCTACCTAGTCCCTAATTAGCTAAACGTCGTGAGTTTGTTTGCCGCTGAACTTGATTTGGGCACCACTGGGGTTATCACCAATTTTGCGAGGTACGAAACGTACTTTTTCGCGTCCTGGGTTAACTTTTTCAGGGAATACGCCATCTGAGGGGTGAATCATTGTTGTTTCACCGTTGGGCAAAATCCGGTAAATCTTGTAGTTGGTGATTTTGAATTTCCGGAGTTGACCGCCCAATACGATACCATACTCTTTACGAGCTAGATATAACAGGTTATCGCCCTGCCGCATGGTAGCAGAACCACCTGTCGGCATTTCAAAAACTTGCTCTTTCGGGCTAGTCCAGGTGATCGCGTACTTCTCTTCTTCGTATGCCTTGGTTAGCAAGCCGCCGGTGCTGCCACCAAATAAGGGCACTTGTCCACTAAGTTTTTCTGCCATAAGCTTTTCAACCCAACGTTTTTACGTTTTTACGGCATCCTAACATTGCCCCTGGGACAATATTGCGATCGCGTCATAGTCTGTAACATGAATGAGGGACACCCCATTCCCTTATTTACGCTGCTGGCAGAGTAAAATGAAATTGACTGCCTTTATTTTTTCCGGTTGAGGAAGCCCAAATTTTACCACCCCAGCCGTTGACAATTTGACGGCAAATTGCTAGACCTAAGCCTGTACCGCCAGTTGTGCGTCGTAATGCACCTTCTTCTTGGTAAAAGCGGTCGAAAACTATTTCCAGTCGATTTGGTTCAATTCCTCTGCCGTTATCAGCTACTGTTACTTCGACCATTTGATCTTGGTTGCGAGCTTTAATAACAATTTTCCCTTCGGATGGCGTAAATTTACAGGCATTATCAAGTAACTTCGCTAGCACTTCCACCAACCAATCGCCATCTGCCCGTATTAAAGACAGATTTTTGGGGATGATGGTGGCAATTTTGGGTAAATTTTCGCTGTTGATGCGGGTACGAATCCGACTTAGTGATAAATCAACACATTCTTGCAATGTCAATGATTCGGGGTGCCATTCGATTCTGCCGCTTTCGAGGTTGGAAAGTGTTAAGAAATCTTGCACGAGCTTTCGCATTCGCTCGGAATCTGATAGAGCAGTATCAAGCATGATTTGCCGTAGTTCCAAAGGCATGTCGGGTTCGGTGGCAAGGCTTTCTAAACAAACTTGAATTGTTGATAGTGGGGTGCGAAGTTCGTGCCCGGTAATAGCAATCAGGTTGCTGCGGGTGCGGTCGAGTGCTTCGAGTTGCTGGTTGAGGACTTCGAGGTTTGCGAAAGATTCGGCTTGAATTAATGCAGCACCAATTTGAGTTGCGATCGCATTCACCAAATCGATCTCAAAAGCCTGCCAAACATGTGGCGAATTCCCACAATAATGTAACTCAATTATCCCCAGCAATCGTCCTTGATAGAAAACTGGTTCCAGCAGCCACGATCGAATCCCCAGCTTTTCTACCTGTTTCCAAAGTACTGACGAAGTGGTAATCCGACTATCGTTCATAGTATCGGCAACGTACACCCCCTCACTAAGATTTACTACTTCCTGAAACAGCGGATTTTCTAACTGCCATTTTTGCCCCAATACCGACATTACTCCATCCCCAAGCGATTCATGCTCGATGGTCGTTTGGGTATCGCTAGCCAAAGCACGGTAAATCAAACAGCGACAAGACCCTAAATGCTGTGCCAATTCTTGTACTGCCACTTGGAGAACTTCTTGGGGATTTAGAGAACGCCGAATTGCTGTTGTAATAGAGTTGACTAAACGCTCTTTTCGTGCTTGGGCAGCAATCGAACGATAAGCTTTGTGCAGCTTGTATTGGCTGGCTTGCAAATAAGTCACCAGTCGCTGTACAAACGGGTCTGTATCGATGTCGCAGGCATATTCAGCCGTCAGTTCCGCATCGATAATTCGATTATTACTATAGTCGCCGATAGTATAACGCTCACGCGCTTGCTCAATTTTAGGTGCTAACTCCGGTCGATAAACCGAAACCCTCTTTAGCAGCAAATCGGCTGCTTTCAAGCTGACACCGCGTTCCGAAGTCCAAATCCCCTCGAACCTGCGAGAAGGGTCCATATCCATACCTGGACTTAACTCCCGCATCTGTTCCTTTTTCGCCATCGATAGCGGAACTTCACGACAAACCAAGCAAGTAGCGTAATTTGGGGCAATCACCACCAAATGCCACTCTTGACTCAGACCGTCGTCTGGTTCAAACGCCACCTTTTCATACAAAGCCGAACTGTTAGCAAAATCCGTTTCCGGTGCTGCCAATACGTATATTTGGTTACTTCGTTGCGCCAATCGCTCGTACCGATGTGCTTCCTGACGATAAAATCGTTCGCGTTGAAAACTGGCAATTATCAGCGGGTCTTCAAGTGTAACCGCCAATACTTGGTCTTCAATCGCATGGGAAAGCGCCGTCAGCGAAGCCTTAAAATATAACTGAGGTCGCAGGTAAGGCAAGCTATGTAGCAAATCACTCAGCACGGAAGTCGAAATGCTCATGAATATAGTAGCGAGCAACAATCTAAACAAGAACGATGTCTCAGTTGCATTGTACAAATTACAACGGACTTTTGACCGAATCGAATAGTTGCAATATGTAAAGTTTGCCAAAGCTAACTCAAAATCTCACCTAACTATTTCGATGCCGGTCAAAACCGACTTGTAGGGACATGATATATCATGCCCTGATATGCCGTGCCTTGTATTATGCCCTGATACGCCGTCACTTAAATATCATGATTAAAACAGTATTACTAATATTACTTTGTGATTTGCATATTACTGCAAAAACAGAAATCCAAACCCTTATTATTCAATCAAAAACCTAGAAATTAATTAGATTTGCATCTATTTGTAAAGTGACAATATAGACATATGGTACTGATATATAAATATTAAATTATAAATTAGGGGTATATAGAAACACTAAAATAATCATTTATAAATACTTAATTACCGCTATAAATCAGTGATTATTTACTTTGAAAACAGGGCAGATTGCGAAAGTTACTAGATTCATGTAATATGACTTGGATAATAACTAAAAAATTAAGAACCCATGTAAAAGCTCAAATTTCAATCAATTATAACGAGTAATTAATTGTATTTACTTACTCCTAAAAATAGATTGAACTAAAGTCATGACATATTTACCCAATTTTATTGAAACTACTGCCTTCGTTTTCATAGTTTCACCAAATATAGAATTACCTGGGTTTATATGCAGAACTTTACCTGCCTACAGTAAAACGTCAACACCCCGCACTGAAGTGACGGGGCTTCGAGACCGGTTCTCGTAGTCTTGTTTTTCGATTTTAGTTGACCAGACTCAGGATTTATCCTACGTTCACGGCAAAGTTAAAGTACCTACCAATGGATGCGTAGCTAGTCCGTTGCTCTAGAACTGAACGATTAAACATTTTTATCGGGTTATAGAAAGTGTCGTTTAGATAGTTACTGACTGTGAACATTGTCGTTCGCGCAGCGTGCCCTCCCAGGGCAAGCTAACATTACCCGTTTTACGGAGTTTTCAAACATGTCTAATTACGTTTTCATTATCGATACAAACAAAAAACCGTGTAATCCTGTTCATCCTGGAACTGCACGACAATTACTTAAAAATGGTAAAGCCGCCGTGTTTCGCAGATTCCCATTTACTTTGATTCTTAAAAACGAATCAACCGAACCAGTTAAAGAATTAAAAATAAAAATTGACCCCGGTTCAAAAACAACAGGAATTGCATTAACTCAAGGTGCTTATGTTATTTGGGGCGCTGAACTTACCCATAGAGGGCAAGCAATTAAAGCTAGTTTGGAATCTCGTAAATCGAATCGACGTGATAGAAGAAATCGACATACACGTTATCGTCAGCCGAGATTTTTAAATCGTTCTAGGCGTGATGGTTGGCTAGCACCAAGCTTACAACATCGGGTAGAAACTACTCTTACATGGGTCAACAAGTTAATCAAGCTTGCTCCAATATCTGGAATATTTCAGGAATTAGTTCGATTCGATTTACAACAAATCGAAAACCCTGAAATATCTGGAACCGAGTACCAGCAAGGTGAGTTAATTGGATACGAAGTTAGAGAATATTTGCTAGAAAAGTGGGATAGAAAATGCTCGTATTGTGATATCAAAGATGTTCCATTACAAATAGAACATATTCAACCAAAAGCAAAAGGGGGAACAAATAAAATATCGAATCTTTGTTTGGCTTGTGATTCTTGTAACAAGAAAAAAGGTACACAAGACATAGAAAAGTTTTTAGCTAAAAAACCGGACGTGTTGAAACGAATTAAAGCGCAATCGAAAAAACCATTGAAAGATGCGGCTGCGGTAAACTCAACACGATGGGAGTTATTAAATCGACTCAAAGATACTAAATTACCTGTTCTAACTGCATCCGGAGGGAAAACTAAGTTTAATAGAACTCGATTAGGGCTACCCAAAAGTCATTGGATTGATGCTGCGTGTGTAGGAGATATTGAAACTTTGAAAGTTTTAATAACTAAACCTTTGTTAATCAAATCAACCGGACATGGCACTAGACAAAATTGTAGAACTGATAAATTCGGGTTTCCAAATCGTCACTGTAAAGCAACTAAATTTCATTTTGGTTTTCAAACCGGGGACATTGTTAGAGCGGTTGTTAAAACTGGCAAGAAAATTGGTACATATATCGGGCGAATAGCAACCCGTGCTACTGGTAGTTTCAATATCTCTACCCATAACGGTTTAGTTCAAGGTATCTCACATAAATATTGTCAAGCCATCCACAAAAAAGATGGTTATGGCTATTCAACTTAATAAAAAGCCGTCCTTCTAGGACGGGGTTTCTACCCATTTTTCTGATGAAGATTGCCCAAATTTCTCCATTATGGGAGCGCGTTCCTCCCTTTCGATATGGTGGTATCGAACTAATTGTCAAGCTCCTTACGGATGAATTAGTTCGGCGCGGTCACGAAGTCACATTGTTTGCGTCTGGTGACTCCATTACCTCCGCAAAGCTCAAATCGGTTCACGAGAAAGCATTACGACTCGACCCCAACGTCAAAGAACCGGGAATTTACGAGCATATGCAGCTTGCTGATATCTACCAGCAAGCACATAATTTTGATGTCATCCATTCCCACTTTGGTTACGCGGCTCTTTCTTACAGCACTTTTTCCACAACCCCTACCGTCCATACATTACACGGTAGCTTCACCCCAGAAAACGAGAAAATTTTTCGTCGTTTTGCCCGTCTTCCGTTTATCAGCATCAGCGAGTCGCAACGCGAACCGCGTTTGGGTATGAACTATATCCACACTGTCTACAATGGTATCGATACAAGGGTTTATAGCTTCGTGCCCGAACCCGCACAACCTGCTTATTTAGCTTTTGTCGGACGTATCTCACCGGAAAAGGGACCCGTTGAAGCGATAAAAATCGCCCGTGCGACTGGGCTGCCACTAAAAATGGTAGGTAAAATTGATGCAGTGGATAAAACATTTTACACCGAGCAAGTCGAGCCACTCATCGATGGCGAACAAATCCAATTTTTTGGTGAAGTTGACCACGAAGAAAAAGTTAAACTTCTTAGTGAAGCAGCTTTAACTTTATTTCCAATTAATTGGCGCGAACCATTCGGTTTAGTAATGATTGAATCAATGGCAACTGGTACTCCCGTAGTTGCTATGGGTTTGGGTGCGGTTCCAGAAGTAATTGCCCACGGAAAAACTGGGTTTGTTTGTCATAGCATCGAACAAATGATTGAGATGGTTCCATATGCAATGAAACTCGACCGTTATACCTGTCGAGAGTATGTTGTTAGCCATTTTAGTGTCGAAACAATGACATCCGAGTACGAAAGGGCATATGACATAGTTCTGCGTAAATAATAGTGGAGTGCGTTAGGCAACGCCGTAACGCACCAAATATGTTATTTTCCCAAATTTTTTCTATTCATCAAATAATATTTGGTATATGCACAAGGTAATACTTTTAGAAATTATAAAAAAATATCATAAGTTATACCAATTTAATATGAAGTTGCATAAATATTGAACCCCACCCTAACACGGATCGCAAGCGGGGAGGGGTAAAATTCTATGCAGCTTCATAAAGAATTGATATTATGGGTATGTATTTTTATTTAAATACTTAATCATATATATATTTGCTGGAATTTATCTTAAATTGTGTTCTAATTAAACAGATATACGAAAACAAATAAGTATATAATCTAAACAAATCATATAATTATTCATTCATAGCTAAACCTTATCTAAAAAGTCTTGGTTTTGCGTATTATGTTGCGAAATGTTAGAAATATGGTAGGTACGGAGTTGATGAGACTAGTTAGGGCAGTAGCGCCCAAAGCGTAAATTGAGTAACTAATAAAGTGCATCCACTGCTATTTAGCGTTAAGATTGATAAAATTTGGAATAATTTTACAATTGTAAAAATTTTAATATATAGATTTATACCTAAAGCGGAGCGCGTTTGTATGCGCTAGTCGTTTTCGTCTAAATGGCTCAAACCAATTCAATATTACGTCTTTTCTTCCTGTTGCAACCAATTCAACGTCGAAAGTTGACGCTAAATCTAACCTCACTTATCTAGAACACCTACAGGGAATTTGCCTAATGACACCGGATACATTAATAACACCGGAAAAAATTGTGCTGGATGGAAAAACTTTTGTTCCTGCAGAACAAATACCTATCCCAGAATGGCCTTGTGTAATCAGTGAAAGGCCGCAGCCGACATTAACTATTAAAGATGACGATTTATTTTTAGTTACAGATACATTAGGTAATATTTCGAGGTGCGGACTTGGTGAAGGCAACCCCAGTATGGGTTTATTTTGCTCGGATACGCGCTTTTTAAGTCGTTTAGAATTTCAGATTAACGGACATTCACCTGTACTACTTAGCAGTACAGCTGATAAGGGTTTTTCACTATCAGTTTTATGTACCAATCCGAAACTCGATGAGCGTTTGCGACCCGATACCCTTGGTATTCGCCGCGAATTGGTATTAAATGGGGCATTATTTGAAGAAATAGAAGTGTCCAACTACAGTACGACTACGGTTAGTTTTGAAATTAGCCTCAGTTTTGATGCCGATTTTGCCGATTTATTTGAAGTTCGGGGTCACAGTCGAGATAACCGGGGTAGATTATTGCGGTTAGTTGAACCGATATCTGAAGAAGATTTGCAGTCGATTAACGATAGTGCAAATCAAAATCAACATGTTATGGAACAATCCCTAAATCTTGCTTATGAGGGTCTGGATGGGATGGTGATGGAATCACGTATCAAATTCCAACACCATCAACCAGATTATTTTAAAGGGTATACAGCAATTTGGCGGTTAGAACTGTCTCCTCATGAAAAGCGCAAGTTAGGCTACCGTATTAATCCCTTAACAAATAATAAATCGAGTTCGACGGTTAGTGCCCCTGTCACTTTAGGGCAAGCAAAAGCTGCGGAAGTGATGGAGGAACAAAATTGGGTACAACAAATTACGCGGATTCGCGCTGATAAGAGTATCTTTAATCGGATAATTGAACGTGCCGAACAGGATATGTATTTGTTGCGGCAATCGTTTGGCAAGCATAAAACTGTGTCGGCGGGTGTTCCCTGGTTTTCGTCGCTTTTTGGTCGAGATTCGCTGATTACTGCTTCGCAAACTTTGATGTTAAATCCCGAAATTGCGAAGGAAACTCTAACTCTACTGGCAATTTACCAGGGTAAAAATGATTCGGAATGGCGCGAAGAAGAACCTGGTAAGATTTTACACGAGTTGCGATTGGGAGAATTGGCTCGGTGTAATGAGATTCCCCATACTCCTTATTACGGTACAGTTGATGCAACTCCACTGTGGTTGATGCTGTATTCGGAGTATTACGCTTGGACGCACGACAGGGAAACTTTAGAAAATTTGTGGAATCACGCACTTGCTGCGATGGATTGGATTGACCAGAATATGCGAAAAACTGGTTATCTGAGCTATTTTCGCACGTCTAAAAGGGGTTTGGCTAACCAAGGTTGGAAGGATAGTGGTGATTGTATTGTTAATCGTAAAGGGGAATTGGCAAACGGCGCGATCGCACTATGCGAGGTTCAAGCTTACGTGTATGCTGCGAAAATGCGGCTAGCGGAAATTGCGCGGATGAAAAAGCGTCTCGATCTATCCGACCGTTGGTTGGAGGAAGCAAGAAGCTTGAAGTTACGCTTTAACCGTGATTTCTGGATGGAAGACCAAGATTTCTGTGCTTTGGCTTTGGATGGCGAAGGCAATCACGTTGATAGTATTACTTCTAACCCTGGGCATTGCCTAAATTTAGGTATATTTACGCCAGAAAAAGCCTACAGCGTCGCCGAAAGACTCCGCGCACCCGATATGTACAATGGTTGGGGCATTAGAACTCTCAGCAGCTTGTCCTCGGCGTATAACCCGATGGGATACCACCTCGGCTCAGTATGGCCCCACGATAATAGCTTGATTGCAGTAGGTATGCGATCGCTCGGTTTAATCGACCAAGCACTCGAAGTTTTCCAAGGTTTGTTCGATATGACCAGCGTTCAACCCTACCAACGTCCACCCGAATTGTTATGCGGGTACGAACGTAACGACGATAATGCTCCCGTTCAATACCCTGTTGCTTGTACTCCCCAAGCTTGGGCAACGGGCAGCGTGTTTCAATTGTTACAGATGATTGTGAACCTTGTCCCAGACGCGCCTAATAACTGTTTGCGGATTATTGACCCTGCATTACCCGAATCCATTAACCGATTAACGTTACAGAATTTGCGTGTTGGCCCTACTATTCTCGATTTAGAATTCGAGCGCTCTGGTAATACTACTGCTTGTCGTGTTGCTAAAAAGCGTGGCAACCTACGTGTAGTGATTGAAGCTTAAAAAAGTTAGGAGTTATGAGTTAAAAGTTATGAGTTAGAAATCATGGGTTAGGGGTTACTAGTGGTTCATGTCATAAGTTTTGATGGTATATATTATTGTCCGTAGGTTAGGCGTCCCGCCTGACCGGACTGCACAGGCGAGACGCCTATGCTACGACCCATCAAAATTAATGACACAGAGTACTAGTGTTCCATGTCATTAATTTTGGGGGGTAGAAAAATATTTCGTAGTGCGTACCCCTGCGGGGAAGCAAGCAACGCGCAGTGTGCCCTTCGGGCTTACATCTTGCTAGCTTTAATATAAAACGCGAGCAAAATGCTCGCACTACCCCCCAAAATTAATGACACGAACCTACTAGTTTGAAGTTTAATCTTAAATAACTAGAATTCGCATTAACTGCCAACTCCCAACTCCCAACTCCTAACTCCTAACTCCCAACTTCCATCCAATTCTTAACTCCTAACTCCTGACTCCTAACTCTTTACTTCTCTTCTTGCACATCGCTTTTTTGTCCTGGAGATGCTTCAAATAATGCATCAAGTTGATGACGAGCATCTTCAACGTTAATCGAACGCATTACCAAAAGAGGCTCTTTAATGATATTGCCAGCATTATCCAATAATTCGGGGTGGGGTACAGATTGCCTTCTCGAAGTACCATAACCATAATTACCGCCTCGTCCAGGTGAGTATGTTCGTTCTCGGTCGAAACTGAACATGATTAAATTTCGGATTAAATTTGCCACTGCGATAACAGCAAGAATTGTAAAAGCAAGAATGTAAAGTAGGTGTAACATTTGGTTTTCTCCAGGAGTAGGGTTTTTTAAAGATATCGAAAAGCTTTACCGACAACAATCTAGGCAAGTGAAATATCTATAAATACTTAGTTGCCAACTTTAATGCTTTGATTTAACGATGAGATACGAAAGCTAATATGTATATCAAGCCCTTATGTAGCTTACTATACATCTTCCATAATCAAAACTGGTTTTAACTAGAGATTTTTAGGAATTGAATGCACAATGCATGTTCAGTTACCAAACGGTTTGTTAAAGGACACCTAACTCTCTTGAGCTTCCCGCTCCTGACGAAAGCGTATAGCCACATTCCAACATTCTGTCACTAATTGATGCCAAGGCATCATTGCTTCCATATCGATACCAACTTGTCCATCGGTTGCAGAAAACATCATTTTTGCTGCATTCACTTTTTCTTGTGCTGTCTTTACTCGTGAGAGTAGCTCTGATTGCCCTTCTGTCGTCATAAATCCGATTCGCTCGGTTTCCAGCAAATTACGCGATCGCGCAAACCAATACTGAAAATCTTCCAACAAGGGCTGTAAAACCGCTTTGAGCAACTCAGGTTCTGGTAAATTAGAGTCCCGCATAAATGAGAAGCATACTTCTAAATTTGTTATTAATATTAACTTTGTTTACGATTCTTAATAATTAAGAATCTAATGAAACATTTATACTGGTTTTTTTGTAACAACTGCTACAAAATACTATTATATAAACATTAGGAAGACTTTGCACAGACCAGAAGGAATAAGTCTATATAAAGTTTCCATCGAAACTTAAATTGCTGGTAAAGATAAATCTGGTATGTCGAGTGCGAGTAACTAGGTAAAAATTCTTGCCCTCAGTTAGCCTGCGTTGTAAATAGGTATTCTCGCGCAGTTTGTAGTATATGTTTGCAATCAGGCAACAATTATAACATTATTACTAGCCCGAATCGTTTATGTCATCAATGCGTGACTTCTGGTAATAGACATCTCCATAAATTAATTATGCGTTGCCCGAAAGCCTTGGTAGAGGCGCAAGGCATTGCGCCCTTACATTATTTTTGAAGATGTCTAATGGTTAGAATCCAGGTTTCTAATCATATCGAAGTCAAACATTTACAAAACGAATCATTCGTTAGCAAAACCAAATTGCTGGCAGGATTAGTTTGCTTCAATTTTATTCGATAAATTTTAAAATAAATATAAAAGTTACCATTACAAAAAATAACTAGAATTTGATTTCATAATTTGATTGTCAGATACAAGGGTTGTATAGTCAATGCACCATCAGGAATATATGAAGTATATATGAAGAAGTCCTAAGTTGAAACAATGAATGTCAGCGAATGTCAGTAAATTCTTAATATTTTATTTATATTTATCTGGGCAAAATTCGCCTCTGAGTGGTAAGTTTGGTCAGCAGTTCGATAAAATTTAGATAAATCATCTCCCAAATGACTTAACTCATAAGTCCAACAATCGCAGCAACAAAAAGTCTCAAAACCTTAGCTGTGCTATATTAAGGGTATTTTTTATAATTTGCGTTCCAGTAAAAATAGTAAATAATAGCTTTGCTACAGGTTAAACAGCCGATGTCGCCAAATTCCCCTTTACCTTCCCAACAGTCAGAACAACCTCAAAAAATGTATTTACCCCGCACTAGCGAATCGGAAAATCTCAAAAAAATCCGCCACACCACTTCCCATGTGATGGCAATGGCAGTACAAAAGCTGTTTCCCAAAGCGCAAGTCACAATCGGACCTTGGATTGAGAATGGTTTTTACTATGATTTCGATAATCCCGAATCATTCACCGAGAAGGATTTAAAAGCCATCTACAAAGAAATGGTGAAAATAATCAATCGGAAATTACCTGTAATTCGAGAAGAAGTTAGTCGAGAGGAAGCAGAACGTCGAATTAAGTCAATCAACGAACCCTACAAACTCGAAGTATTAGAGGATATCAAAACCGAACCGATTACAATTTACCATTTGGGCGACCAATGGTGGGATTTGTGCGGAGGCCCTCACCTCGAAAATACCGGAGAATTGAACCCCAAAGCAATTGATTTAGAAACACTTGCGGGTGCATACTGGCGTGGAGATGAAACCAAAGCACAGCTACAACGTATTTACGGTACTGCCTGGGAATCACCCGAACAGTTAGAGGAGTACAAGCGACGTAAAGAAGAAGCGCTACGCCGCGACCATCGTAAACTGGGTAAAGAACTGGGGTTATTTATATTTTCCGACTTAGTGGGGCCTGGTTTGCCCCTGTGGACTCCCAAAGGTACTTTATTGCGGACTATCTTACAAGATTTTCTTCAACAAGAACAAGTTAAACGGGGTTATTTACCTGTCGTAACACCTCATCTTGGTAGAGTCGATTTATTCAAAGTATCGGGACATTGGCAAAAATATAAAGAAGATTTGTTCCCGATGATGGCGGAAAATGAAGAAGCAGCAGCCCAAGAACAAGGCTTTGTTCTCAAAGCCATGAACTGTCCTTTTCATATCCAAATCTATAAAAGTGAATTGCGGTCATATCGGGAATTACCGATGCGGCTAGCAGAATTTGGTACGGTATATCGCTACGAGCAATCGGGCGAATTAGGCGGTTTAACAAGGGTACGCGGATTTACTCAAGATGATGCCCATTTATTTGTTACACCAGAACAACTTAATGAAGAATTCCTCAAAGTTGTTGATTTAATCCTATCGGTAATTAAATCTTTGAAACTCGACGCGAATTTTAAAGCCCGATTAAGTTTCCGTGACCCGAATAGTGATAAATATTTAGGTTCCGATGACGCTTGGAATAAAGCTGAAAATGCGATTCGTCAAGCTGTCGAAACCTTGGGAATGGATCACTTTGAAGGGATTGGGGAAGCTGCATTTTACGGTCCTAAACTCGATTTTATCGTTAAAGATGCCTTAGAGCGGGAATGGCAATTGGGAACTGTGCAGGTAGATTATAATTTACCCGAACGGTTTGATTTGGAATATGTGGCCGAAGATGGTTCCCGTCAACGTCCAATTATGATACACCGTGCCCCGTTTGGTTCATTGGAACGATTAATTGGGATTTTGATTGAAGAGTATACTGGTGATTTCCCGTTATGGTTAGCACCAACCCAAGCAAGATTATTACCAGTCAGCGATGAGTTTTTGCCCTATGCGAAAGAAGTTGTTGCAAAAATGCAGCTTTTAGGTATCCGTGCAGAGGTCGATACTAGTGGGGATAGACTTGGTAAACTCATTCGGAATGCGGAAAAAGCTAAGATTCCCGTGATGGGAGTAGTGGGAGCGAAAGAAGTAGAAACCGATACTTTGAGCATCCGTACTCGTGCTTCGGGGGAATTGGGAAGTGTTGCGGTGAGTGAGGTAATTGAGAAGATGAGGGATGCGATCGCTTCTTTCGATAACTTTTAGATTATCTCGCGCAAAGTTGCAAAGTGACTTAATTACAACTTCGCGCGAGATTTTTATTTAGTACGTATGAATTAAATCTATGAGCGTAACCAAAAAAAGTTCAATCCTTGCTAGATAAATTACCTGATGACTGTTCAATCGAAGATGTTCAGTATCACGATCAATAACTATCACGCATCAAACTATAGCCTTATAGCTAAACCTTTATTTTATAAGGCTTTTAGCAATTCTTTAATATACTGCAAACGGATAAAATCTAGACTTCTGTCATGCTGAGGAACGAAGCATCTTAATTACAAAACAGCTAGACGAGAGTTAGGCATTGAACTAAGCGAAGCCGAAGCCGATTTTTGTAATAATTTTCATGATTTTGTTGAGAAAAGGTATAAGCTGCATAGCTCAAATTCCTGGGCAAAAATAATTATGCTGTACTGTCATGATGAAAAAGACGGTTTTGATGATTTTTTAAGTTATTAGATGAGTTCAGACAAAGAGATAAGAGTTTAGATGAAGATTGGTTTGATGAAATAGTAGATACAAATATAAACATTGTCAAAGAGGCTATAAAAGGTGCATATTAGTTGTAATTTTAGTCATGTTTAAATTTAGTATACGGTGCAGATTCATAACATATGTGATTACTTCAAGCTAGCAAGTATCCGCTTTGCAGAATCAATTTGTTCTCGATTGAAAGCAGCTTGTTTAAGATGGGA
>JANNFJ010000608.1:0-5067 GCA_031379725.1 Calothrix sp. OTE_75_metabat_31 | reverse complement strand
TGATCCGGCGATCGGTTATCTGCTAGCGCCGAATCAATCGACCCGCCGCTTCGGTAATCGCATCGCGATCAATCAATACTCCATGCGATCGGACGCGATCGTGCCCCAACGCCCAACGCAAAGTTTGCGTGTGTTCCTCATTGGCGATTCGGTGGCAAATGGTGGCTGGTGGACGGATCAGACCAATACCATTTCGGCGATGCTCCAGGCCAAATTAACCGATGCGGCACCACAAGTCGAAGTTTTAAATGCCTCGGCCAATTCCTGGGGACCCCGCAACGAACTAGCCTATTTGCAACGGTTTGGCAGTTTTGACGCGCAAATAATTGTGCTGTTGATTAATACCGATGACTTATTTGCCACAGCACCCACTTCGTTACAGATTGGACGCGATCGCAATTACCCAGATAAGAAACCCCCCCTAGCATTGGTCGAAGTCTTCCAACGTTACATCCAAAAACCAAAACCGATTCCGGAACTTGCAGCAATCCACGAAGAAGGTGGAGACAGGGTAGGAATTAACCTCGAAGCAATCAGTAAAATTCAAGCTTTCGCTTTGCAGCATCAAAGTAAATTTCTACTTGCTATGACACCCTTAAAGCGTGAACTTGGTGCCGGTTCCCGCGACTATGAAATTATAGCCCGTCAGCGGTTAACCGAATTTACCAAAACGCAGAACATTAGCTATGTAGATTTTTTACCCCTATTCAACGCTCATCAAGACCCAAAATCTTTATATCACGACCACATTCATTTGAATTTGCAGGGAAATCAGTTGATTAGCGGCATCATCGAACAAAGCTTATTAGAATTACATCCAATCTAAATTCTCAGTTGTAGGTTGGGTGGATCGCAGCGTAACCCAACATTTATTAATAGTCATCTTAGCACGAAGCAAATAGCGGTATTGTAGGGTGCGCGATTACGAAAGTCGTAACACACCGAAATAGTGGGTTTGGTGCGTTGCGCTGTGGAAGAAGCGCTCTATCTCCTTCAAAAAGGCTACGCGAATAACCATAACGTGACAGAATAATATATTTTATCTCGTTATTATTTTTCATCAATCTAACTATAGATAGATGTTTTATTGAATTTAACTATAGCTAAAGAACATTTCTGAAAAACTCGTAAGATAGGCGTTTCGTGTCCTGAATATTCGTAAGATAGGCAAGACACATATCCTACAGGATTATTTATTTCTTAGATAACTCTAACTAATAATAAACAGTAAGTCTTATTACTTATTATTAAATTACCAGTAAGCAAAGATTGTTTCTTTACGTTAAGAAAAAGTCCCAAATATGAGAAAGTAAAGCACAATGAAAGATACAAGTTGTAGCTAAAGCTCTAATTTGAAGCAACTGAATGATATCTTTGCTTGAATGTGGTTTGAGGGGTATGTAAATCTCGCGTCAAAAGCAAACCAATAGACATAGTGAGGCAAATATTATGAATAAAGATATGCTCCTGAATCGATATGCAGCAGGAGAAAGGGATTTTAATGGCGTAAATCTACATCAAGCCAACCTTAGCGATATAGACTTGAGTGGTGCTAACCTTCAAGGAGCAGATTTAAGCGGTGCAGACCTGAGTCGCGCTAATTTGAGCCGTTCCAATCTTAGCCATGCTAATTTGACTAACGCAGAACTCAGTGGTGCAAACATTTCACACGCCAACTTTAGCGATACTAACCTGATTGGTGCAGATATGGATCGCGTCAATTTGGAAGCAACAAATCTTATTCGTGCCGATTTACGTTCGTGCAATTTAGTTTTAGCTAATCTAACTCGTGCTAACTTAAGCGAATCCGAGTTAAGCGGTGCAAACTTGAGCGGTGCTAATTTAGCTTATGCCAATTTGACTGCTACCAATTTGTATGAAGCAGAAATTGTTGGTACAGATTTAACCGGGGTAATTATGACCGAGCGAGAAATGAGCCGGGAAAGAATGCATACAGGTTCATCCCATAAATGGGTAACTTGGGCTGGAAGTAAATAAGCACGAGTTAGGAGTTGGGAGTTAAGAGTTAGGAATTAAGAGTGGGAAATTAGAGGTTATTAATTAATTTTTCCTACTCCTCTACTCCTGTGATTTTTTCTACTTCCGACTCCTCACAACTTGTTCGATGATATCAACTGCATAGCTAACTCCCCCAGTGCGACCAATAGCTTGTTGCAAGCGGAGTACATTTTGTTTGTATGTGTTATCTCCATCACATTGTATCATTACTCGTTTAATGGCTTCGTGCAGTCGAGAAGCGCTCAAACGTGATAGCGGTATTAATTCCCCTACACCAGTCCAAGCAATCCTCGCAGCTACTCCTGGTTGGTCATCAGTAACTGGTATAGCAATCATTGGTACACCGTAACTCAGTGATTCTAAGGTTGTATTGAGTCCGGCGTGAGTTATATTAAGGGCAGCTTTCTGGAGTAATTCTAGTTGAGGAGCATATTTTACAACTAGTGGGTTGCCGGGTAAATTCGGTAAAGCTTCGGGATTTAGTCCACCACCTAGAGAAATAACCAGTTGAACATCTAAACTAGCGCAAGCTTCAGCGATATATTGAAAAACGTACTCCAAGCGATTTTGCAAAGTTCCCATCGAAGCATAAATTAAAGGTTTTCCGTTCAACTTCTCGAAGGGAAAGTCAACCTTTTGCCGTCCTGTGGATTCATGAAATGGTCCAGTGAAATAAAAATGGGGTGGTAAATAAGGACAAGGAAATTCAAATTCCAGAAAGTGCCGCGTGATAATTGCGTTTTTTGAGAATAAATCGTTGGTATTTGAGTAAGCAGGTAAATTCAATTTTTGACGATATTCGGATAAAACCTTCCAAACTGGCTGTGATATGCGGTTAAATAAACTGTAAGCAGCGCGGTTGCGAAGACGTGCCCACCATGTCGGATTATATTGCCAAGTTGTGGGGATAGGGGGAAGGGTATCGTGTTGGTAAAAAGGTAACATACAGCAAATGGTGATAAATGGGAGGTTGAGAGAATCTGCGATAGTTCCTCCTTCAAAAATTGACAAGTCTACCAAAAGTGCTTCGATACCTAATTCTTTAACTACTGGTGGAATATCGCGCAAACCTAATTCTGTTTTTTGTTTTACCCAATCAAAAGTTTGGCGTAATGCTGCTATTCCAGTCAGCACTTTACTTTTTGTCATGCATGAATATTCTTTTTCACCAATGACTCGAAAATTAAATCCCGCTTCAATTGCTTTCGATTGTGCGCCGGGAGTGCTAATAATGGTGACAGTATGTCCACGTCGCTGTAATTCGCGTCCTAATGGGAACATTGTGTTTAGATGTCCGGTTGCTTCTAAACAGATTGCGCCGAGGTGGGTCATGGTAGTTGCTTTACTTGCACTGGATTTAAAAATTTTTACCAGTGAACAGGCTGGCTGCAAGTAGGTATTGTGACAGTTTTTTCTTTGGTAATTGCATAATTATTTTTAGCTGTCATCCGGAATCCTACTTACTTCGCTTGTTGATTTTCTCTAAAGCGTTAAAAACTATGGAGAAAATACTTATGCCAGAACAAACTATTAATTCCGCTACTCGTACATATGACATTATTGCTTTCGGTGATGAAGTACCCGGTATTCTCTCCTTAGTTTGTGCCGCACGGGAACATTTTCGCAGAACTAGCAAGTATCCGCGTTCTTTAGTATTATTTAAAAGTAACTCGCAATTAGGTATCGGCGGTCATTTGGTACGTAGTGGTTTGGCTTATTTAGACCGTTCGGTTGTTCCTACTGATATTAAAAAGCAATTAGGATTAGGTATTTATGGCGATGAATCAGATATTTATAAAGAATTTTTAAAAAAGACGGGAGTTGTCCAAGTTGCACTCGACCCTCGTAAAGCTGACTCGGTATTGCGGGGAATGTTGAACGAAGTTCGTGCTGATGTTCTTAGTAATGTTGAAATTGAGTCGGTGATTAAGCAGGGAGCGAAAATTGCGGGTATTCGCTTGACCAAGGGTGAAACCTTCATGGCTAAATTGTTTTTTGACTCGACTGTGAATGCAGAATTAGCACAGTTTGCTGGAGTTAAAAAGCTAAAGGGATTTGAAACTTTTGGGTTGCCTAATTCGGAACTTTCAGTAACGCTGACTTTTGAAACCCAAGGATTGAGTATTCAAGCGCTCAAAAATGTGGAAATGACTTACATGCAGCGTCTTGCTAATATCAACGATGTCGAAGCGCAAAATTGGATTAATGTTGCCGCAGGGGGAGATAGCGATCGCGCAACCACAATCCGCGAACAATTCATTAGTAACAAGAGCGACCTCAGTAAAATTGCTATGTATGCAGGTAGCGATTATATTGATGTTCGCAGCTTTGCACTGTCAATTGCTTACCATTCGTTCCGAGGTACAGCAATGACTTTAGACCAAAGTAGTGCAATTTTAGACAAAGCGAATATCGCAGTATTCCCCAATAATCGCATGTCTTGGAATGCACTGCTATTTGATGTCAATGCCGGCCAAGCCGAAGCTTTAGCGCGTAACAAAGCCTTACCAACTGCCGAAATGCTCGCGGAGATGAACAATATTATCCAGTGGTTTAAGGGTATTGGAGCAACTACTGTAAAACCCGCATCGGAATTATATATTCGTCATGCCGGAAATGTTGGAAATGCTGTAGATCCGCTGACAGGTGCAGAAATGTTGGCGGGTGGTGTACCTGCTAGGGAAGCACTAGGTACTTTTGGCTACCACTTTGATGTTCGCGGTGGTATCGAAGGACTCGGTGCAAGGGCAAGTAAGAAAGGTTTGAGTAACGATTACTTCTTAAATTTACCCGTGCCTTTATTCAATATTGGTATTCAACATGCTGTATTGCGCGATGTACCAAACCTAGCAGTTATCAGCCCTGCGTCAGGATTTGCAGGTTATGCTGCTTCTGCGGGACGAATTGTTGAGTTTAACTGTGGTGTCGGACAGGGAATTGGAATTGCGGGTGCGATCGCATTACTCAATAACCGCAATCTGAATGAAATCTCGAACCAAGAAGTACGCGATATATTAGCAAGCACCGGACGTATATCGAAAATCTACG
>JANNFJ010000589.1:0-11542 GCA_031379725.1 Calothrix sp. OTE_75_metabat_31 | reverse complement strand
TGCTCGCCTTGCTGCACTTTCTGCGGCTGTTTGAGCCGCGAAAGGAGTCCCTTTTTTTGCTCCCTTAAAACCACTCGACCCAGCACTTGCCCACGAGATGACATCGCCGTTTTGGTCGGTAATTGTGACAATACTATTGTTGAAAGTAGATTGGATGTAAGCCATCCCATTGGGGACGTTACGCTTAGTCTTCTTGCTTCCGCCTTTTTTGTTTGTTTGACGCGCCATATCGGTGTGAATTTATTAACGTAAAACTTGCACTTTGCAAGCAGTTCGACCTTATTTACCCGGTGCTTTCTTCTTACCAGCCACTGTCTGCCGTCTACCGCGTCGGGTTCGAGCGTTGGTACGGGTGCGTTGTCCTCTCACTGGTAAGCCCATACGGTGACGGCGACCTCTGTAGGTGCCGATGTCGATTAAGCGTTTGATGCTCATTGCTTCAAAACGCCGCAAATCGCCTTCGATTTGATAATTACTTTCGACTTCACCCCTGAGTGCGGTAACATCCACATCGCTCAGTTCTTTAACTCTGGTATCTGGATTTACACCCGTAGCCGCTAAAATTTGTTTTGAGCGCGTTAATCCAATTCCATAAATGTAGGTTAGACCAATCTCAATCCGCTTGTCGCGTGGAAGGTCTACTCCGGCAATACGTGCCACTGTGTATGTCTCCCTATCGATTTGTATTTTTTTGCAAGAAGGTGCTTGGGGCGATATTTATACTTCAGAAGCTGGATGAAAAAACAGTATTCGCAATGCAGCTACTTTAGTATCGATATAATTGGCTATAGCCCTACCCTTGACGCTGTTTGTGTTTTGGCTCTTCGCAAATCACCATTATGCGTCCGCGACGTTTGATGATGCTGCATTTTGCACACATCTTTTTGACTGAAGCTCGTACTTTCATGGTTTTATTGACTCCAAATGTTAAATTATAGCATTTTTACGAAAAAGTAGACTGTTTGTGTGGATGATATCCCAAAAAAATCTGTTAAAGTGATAAAATCCTGTCAATAATCCTACTTTTTCCGTAATCGGTAAGTTATCCGACCTTTTGTCAGGTCATAGGGTGTTAACTCTACTTTGACGCGATCGCCAGGTAAAATCTTGATATAGTTACGGCGGATTTTGCCGGAAATATGTGCTAACACGTTAAAGCCATTATCCAAGTCAACGCGAAACATCGCATTGGGTAACGACTCGGTGACCGTGCCTTCCATCTCAATCAAATCTTGCTTAGACAATTTGTTATTTCCTCAACTCAACATTCACTTTTTGACTTGCAGCTATTGCATACTACAAGAACATATAATTTGTCAAATATATCAATAGTCTTTTAATATATCTTATTTTGAGAGGAGATTAGAGAGTGGGGAGTAGGGAAAAGACGGACAAGGGCAAGGGCACTTGAGAAAATCAACTTGTGTTGTAGATATCTTCTTTTTCGGTGCAATATAGTTTTCAAACAAGTTTTTAAGTTTTTTATACTAACAAATCGCGCCTCATTGAAGCCGATGCACGGAACTAAAATTTTCCTTCTTCTGCCACCCCCACGTCCCTAATTAAGAACAAATGACTTTTTTCAATTCGTTCGTGACTTCTTCTTGAGACTGGTTACCATTAACCATGACTAACTTTTGACGGGAGCCATAATGATCAATTAAAGGAGTCGTTTCCGAACGGTAAACTTCGAGACGACGACGAATCACATCTTCGGAATCATCCTTTCTTCCACGTTCGAGCAAGCGTCCTACGACCACATCATCTGGCACGTCAAGATTAACAACCTTTTCCCCTGCTTGGTCTAATCTTTCTAGCAAACCTTCTAAAAAACTAGCTTGTTTGACAGTGCGAGGAAATCCATCCAAAATCCATCCCGATTTAGTATCAGGTTGGGTCAGACGTTCTTCTACCATGTCTTGCACCAATTGGTCGGGAACCAACTCACCTTTATCCATATAGCTTTGCGCTTTAATACCTAAAGGCGTTTGGTCTTTTAAGGCTTGACGTAAAATGTCACCCGTAGAAATGTGAGGAATTTGCCAGTGGTCAGCAAGCGTTTTAGCTTGCGTTCCTTTACCAGCTCCAGGTGGTCCCAAGAAGATAAGTCGCGTCACTATTGTTTCACCATTCCTTCGTAGCGCTGAGAGATAACGTAAGTTTGAACTTGTTTTGCAGTATCAATCGCTACGCCAACCAAAATCAATAACGAGGTAGCTCCCAGTCCCTTAAAGGTTGGAACTCCAAGCGCTGTCTCGATTGCGGTGGGAATAATCGCAATCAAACCCAAGAATACTGCACCCAAAAATGTTAGTCGATTCGTTACACGTTCAATGTATTCGCTAGTAGCTTTACCAGGACGAATACCGGGGATAGAAGAACCCATTTTCTTCAAGTTTTGCGCTACATCGACGGGGTTGAGAATCAACGACGAATAGAAGTAGCTAAAGAAAATAATCGAAACTAGGTAAACGAGCGCATAAACCCAAGAACCTGAGCCACCAGGATTAAGGTAAGTGTTAACAATATTCTTTACGTCAACATTGTTAGTAAAATTAGCGATTAATAGCGGCAAACTCAAGATGGCAGCTGCAAAAATAATCGGCATTACACCACCTTGGTTGAGGCGTAAAGGCAAGTAACTGCGTTGTTCCGCCAAAATTCGACGACCAACTTGGCGGCGAGCCGAAATAATTGGGATACGGCGAACACCTTCTTGAACGAAGACGATACCGACGATTGTTAATAAGAATAGTAACAACAGGACAATTACTCGACCAACAGTTTCGCGGCTACCAGTTTGGACGAAATCTACAGTGTCCCCTAAAGCCTTGGGAAGTGTTGCCACAATGTTGACAAAAATCAACAATGATGCGCCGTTGCCGATACCGCGTTCGGTGATGACTTCCGAAGCCCACATGACGAACATCGAACCTGCCACGAGTGCGATCGCAGTTTGTGCCACAAACAAAGGCCCAAAATTTAGAGCATAGGGTTTGAGCAGAATTGAGGCTAAAAAGATACTTTGCAGAATCCCCCACCCCAACGAGACATACCTTGTATATTGAGAAAGCTTGCGTCTTCCAGCTTCCCCTTCATTTTTCTGTAAATTTTCTAAAGCCGGGATGGCGGCGGTCAAAAGTTGGATAATAATCGAAGCATTAATGTAAGGCAAAATGCCTAATGCAAAAACGCCTAATGCCGATAGTCCTCCACCCGAAAATATATCCAAGAAGCCTAATATCTGGTTATTACTAGCGAAGGCACGGGCAAACTCAACACGATTAATTCCCGGTATCGGCAAATGAATGCCGAGCCGAATCAACATTAAAATACCCACCGTCACAAGCAGCCGACCTCTCAGCCCAGCTGCTTGAGCCATCTGCATAAAAGTTTCTTGAGCGGTTGGGGGTTTATCTCGACTAATCATACAAGGCTACCTTAATAGTGAACCGTTTATCGGCTGTAGAGGTTTGAAAAGTGCGGTTGTGCCCGTTATGAGTTTACCTTTTAACTATTTCGCAACTTCCACCAGCCGCTTCAATTTTGCTCCGAGCTGAACCTGTAAATGCCGCAGCTTGGACTTTGAGTGCAACACCCAATTCTCCATTCCCCAAAATTTTCAACGGAGCCTTGCTGCCGGTAATAATACCAGCTTCTTTTAAGGAAGCTAAGTTTACTTCCGTATCGGCGGGGAACGCTGCGAGCTTTTCTACATTAATCGTAGTGTACTCTTTACGAGGGGCGAGAGGGAACCCTTTCAACTTGGGTAACCGACGATATAAAGGCTGTTGACCACCTTCAAAACCGGGTCGAGTCCCACCGCCGGAGCGTGATTTTTGACCGCGCATACCTAGACCGGCACTTGCACCCTGTCCAGCTGCAATACCCCGACCTACACGGCGACCGCGTTTTTTAGAGCCAGCTTGTGGCTTAACGTCATTAAGTCTCATGGCTAAATACTTAGTCCTGATTTACACTTTAATATCCAGCTATCTACTGAGCGTAGAGACTCTCAATTGGCACACCTCGGTCTTCTGCCACTTCCGATAAAGTACGGAGCGTTGACAGCGCATTGACAGCAGCACGAGCATTATTGAGAGGATTATTCGACCCCAGTTGCTTCGCCAGGATGTTGCGGACACCAGCCAATTCGAGGACTGTACGTACTGCACCACCTGCGATTACACCTGTACCAGGTGAAGCAGGACGCATCATTACTTTTGCTCCGCCACCTGTACCATCAATGGGGTGAGGAATTGAGTTCGATTTGGTAATTGGAATATCAATCAGGTGTTTTTTGCCATCGGCAACACCTTTTTTTACAGCTCCAATTACGTCCGATGCTTTACCTACACCCACACCAACTTGACCGCGTTCGTTACCAACGACAACAATTGCCCGGAAGCTGAGTTTTTTACCACCTTTAACAACTTTGCTAACGCGGCGAATTTGAATCACGCGCTCTTGCCAAGTTGTTTCTTCCTTTTTGGTCTTATTAGATTTACGACGACCACCTGTAGCCATAATTTATTCCTTTTTTGTTTGTCAGTTGTTAGTTGTCAGTTGTAAGTTGTCATTTGTCCGTTGTTAGTTGTCTGTTGTTACCAATAACCAGTAACTACTGACCAATAACTATTGACCACTGACCACTGACCAATAACATCTTTAAAATTCCAAACCAGCTTCGCGTGCAGCATCAGCAAGGCATTTAACCCGACCGTGATAAAGGTTACCACCTCGGTCAAATACAACTTTAGTAATGCCCTTTTCGAGCGATCGCTTGGCAATCAATTTACCAACTTCGCTCGAAGCTGTACAGTTTGAACCTGAAGTTAATTGTGTCTTTAATTCAGGTTCCAAAGTCGAAGCAGCGACTAAAGTATGATGCTGAGTATCATCGATTACTTGAGCGTAAATATGCTCGTTGGAGCGAAATATAGCCAAACGCGGGCGTTCTGTGGAGCCAGAAACTTTGCCGCGAACGCGGTGATGGCGACGTGTTTTTGATTCTTTGCGAGTCAGCTTCATAATTTACTTCTTACCCTTACCAGTCTTACCAGCTTTACGTCGAACTGCTTCACCGGAGTAACGAATACCCTTGCCTTTGTAAGGCTCAGGTGGCCGAACTGCACGAATTTGCGCCGCTGTATTGCCAACAATTTCTTTGTCGTAACCGCTGACGATTACGTTTGTGTTACCTTCAACAGCAAACTGTACTCCTTCGGGGGGAACAATTTGCACCTGATGGCTATAACCCATATTCAAAACTAAGTTGCGCCCTTGAAGCGCTGCCCGATAACCAACCCCTTGGATTTCTAAACGGCGTTGGAAGCCGGTAGATACACCTTCAACCATGTTGGCAACAAGTGTTCGGAACAAACCATGTAGTTGTCGGGATGTCCGCGAGTCGTCTTGGGGGGTTACCGTTAAGGTTTCACCATCTTTGGCAAGGACGAGATTAGTCGGCAACTCCCGCTGAAGTTCGCCTTTGGGCCCTTTAACAGATACTTTGGCTCCATTAATCGTCACTTCGACTTTAGCTGGAACCGTAATTGGACGTTTACCAATTCGAGACATAAATTATGATTGTCCTTTGTTTGTTGTTCGTTGTCCGTTGTCTGTTGTCTGTTGTCCGTTGTCCGTTGTAAATTAACAACCGACCACTAACCACTGACCACTAACCACTGACCATTAACAACTGACCACTAAACTTTCTTACCAAACAAAGCAAAGCACTTCTCCACCCACGTTTTTTTGACGTGCTTCGCGGTCGGTCATGATGCCGCTGGATGTGGAAATAACTGCAATACCAATACCACCAAGAACTCTTGGTAAGTCTTTTTTGTTCGAGTAAACGCGCAATCCTGGTTTGCTAACCCGTTTGAGGGCAGTAATTAGGGGTTGACGAGTTTTACCCTTGTACTTGAGGGAAATTACCAAGTTACACTTGATACCTTCGCCTTCTTCTTCGTATTCACCGATAAAACCTTCTTCGCGCAGTACCTTAGCTATACTACGAGTCATTTTCGTTGCAGGCACTTGTGTTGTTTGATGCCTTGCCATAGTGGCATTGCGGATGCGCGTCAGCATATCTGCAATTGTGTCGTTTGCCGCCATCGTTCCCTCTTTAGATGAACTTATTGATCCCGAAAGGGCATTCCCATTTCTTTTAGTAAAGCGCGACCCTCTTCGTCGGATTTCGCTGTAGTGATGATGGAAATGTCCATACCACGTACCTGGTCAACTCTATCGTATTCGACTTCTGGAAATATCAATTGCTCGCGGACACCAAGGGTATAGTTCCCACGTCCATCAAAACTTTTTGGACTGATACCACGAAAGTCGCGGATTCTGGGTAACGATAAGTTGATAAGTCGATCGAGAAAAGCGTACATCCGGTCGCCGCGTAATGTCACCATGATCCCAACTGGCATCCCTTGACGGATTTTAAAGCCTGCGATCGCTTTTTTCGCTCGCGTGACTACAGGCTTTTGTCCAGTAATCAAAGCAATTTCGCTTAATGAAGCTTCGAGAGATTTAGCATTGGAAGCGGCTTCTCCTAAACCTCGGTTAACGGTAATTTTGATTACCTTGGGTACTTGGTGAACATTCTGATACTCAAACTGTTTAATCAGATTGGGTACGATTGTTTCTTTATACGTTGCTTTGAGTTTGGTTGCCATAATAATTTATGTCCGGTAAAATCCCTGGTCGTGGTCAGGGAAAAATAGTTATGAGTTATTAGTTGGGATTTATGAGTCTGAAGTTATGAGCTAAATTTATAAATATTAACTCTTCACGATTGGTTTAGGAGTGTTATTGCTTTAACTCCTAACTTTCAACTCTGTAACTTTTAACTCTTAACTATTTATCCAAAACTTCCCCAGTTTTTTTTAGCATCCGCACTTTTTTACCTTCCGAGTTAAAGGTATAACAGACGCGGCTAGCAACGTTTTGCTTAGTTGAGTAAAGCATGACGTTGGAACTGTGAATTGGATATTCTTGATTAAGAATTTTTCCAGATTCGCCTTCAGCTTGGGGCTTGACGTGCTTTGTTTTGATATTCACGCCTTGAACAATTACCTGACTCTCTTGTGGGAGTGCTTTGATAATTTCTCCGACTTTGCCTTTGTCTTTACCGCTAATCACTTGTACAGTGTCACCAGTTTTGACATGCATTTTCCTAAATACAGCTTTGCCCTTTTTCTTGTAAGCCATTACAGCACCTCCGGTGCCAGCGATACAATTTTTGTAAAACTCTTATCGCGCAATTCCCGTGCTACGGGGCCGAATACCCGCGTACCTCTGGGGTTACCGTCTTTGTTAATAATTACGGCAGCGTTGTCGTCAAAACGAATACTCATGCCACTATCTCTACGGATTGTGTGGCGAGTACGAACGATTACTGCTTCGACAACATCCGACTTTTTGACTCCCATGTTAGGTGTAGCGTCTTTGACAACGGCAATAATGCGATCGCCAATAAATCCGTAATGGCTGTTACCAGCACCCAAAATGCGGATGCACATCAATTTGCGGGCACCGCTGTTATCCGCGACATTAAGATAGGTTTGCTGTTGAATCACGATTCTCTTCCTTATTTGTTGTTTACAAGAAACAACTATTTACTTAGTTGGTTAGTATTTCGGTGATTGCCCAGCGCTTGGTTTTACTCAGTGGTCGAGTTTCTTGGATGCGAACGCGATCGCCAGTTTTACACTGGTTTTCTTCGTCGTGAACTTTGTAGCGCTGGGTTTTAACTACGATTTTTTTGTATTTAGGGTGGGGAGAGCGGTTTTCAACGGCTACTACTACCGTTTTTTGCATTTTGTCGCTCACGACCAAGCCAATTCTTTCTTTGAGTGCCATAATCTCCTATTTTGTAGATTTGTGAGTGGTTAGTTGTCAATTGTCAATTGTTAGTTAGTTGTTAATTGTCAGTTATGATTTCTAACTCTTAATTTCTAGATCCTAACTTTTAACTCTTAATTCCTAACTTTTAACACCCTGCCTCCGAACTCTCTTTTGCTACTGCTCTTTTACGTTCGTTTTCTACAGTTAATAACTGTGCGAGACGATGACGAGCATGTTTAAACTGATGGGGTTTGTCTAACTGTCTTGTTGCTTTCTGCAAACGCAATTGGAAAAGCTGCTTCTTAACAGCAAGAATTTCGTCTGAGAGTTTTTCGTCGCTCAAATCTCTTGCTTCAGAAACCTTTGAAAGCGGCATAACTTACTCCTGTAACTGTACTTCCTCTTCTTCCTCTTCAATCGGTTCTATTTCAGCACGGGAAATGAACTTAGTTTTAATCGGTAATTTATAATCAGCCAAACGCATCGCTTCACGAGCGATTGTTTCGGAAACACCACCGATTTCAAATAAAATCCGTCCTGGCTTAACCACAGCAACCCAAAACTCAGGCGAACCTTTACCAGAACCCATCCGAGTTTCTGCGGGACGCATCGTTATCGGTTTGTCAGGGAAGATACGAATCCATATGTTACCACCCCGGCGGATATAACGAGTCATCGCCCGTCGAGAAGCCTCAATTTGCCGTGCAGTTATCCAGGCCGGCTCTTGGGCCTGCAATGCGAAATCACCAAAGTTTAGAGTGCTACCACGAGTAGCCAAACCTTTCATTCGTCCGCGCTGTTGCTTGCGGAATTTAGTTCTTCTTGGACTTAGCATGATACTAATTAAGGAGTAGGGGGTAGGGAGTAGGGGGTAGGGAGTAGGGAGGTGGGGAGATGGGAGATGGGGAGCCGAGGGAGCAAAGAGAGTAACTTAAAAGTATTCTCACCCTATTTCCTCTTCTCCCACTCCCCCATTTCTCTATTTCCTACTTACTACTCCCTATTCCCTTTCTAACTTTCATTAGAACGGTCTTCAAATTGCTGACGGCGACGTTGCTGGTTGCCACCTCGACGACGGGGGTCGCCACCGCCACCACCACGTTCGCCACGGTCGCCGCGTTCGTTGCCACGATTCGAGCTTACGGGTGTTGGGGCTTCCTGTCCGGGAATAATTTCGCCTTTGAATACCCAAACTTTGATACCGAGAATCCCGTAAATGGTTTTGGCGGTGCAGTAGGAGTAGTCAATGTCAGCTCTAAGGGTATGCAATGGCACACTGCCCTCACGCGATGCTTCGGTTCGAGCGATTTCAGCACCGTTGAGACGGCCGCTAACTTGAATTTTTATACCTTGGATGCCGGCACGTTGAGCGCGTTGAATTGCTTGACGTACTACTCGTCGGAATGAAACTCGGCGTTCGAGTTGTTGGGCAACATACTCAGAAATCAAGTAGGCATCGGCATCTACTCGTTCGACTTCAACGACATTGATGCGAATTTGACGATTACCACCTAAAGCATTTTGCAATCCAGCACGTAAAGACTCGATACCTTGACCGCCGCGACCCACAACAACACCAGGTCTTGCAGTACGAACTTCAAGGTCGATTTGGTCGGCTTTGCGCTCAATGCGTACTTCGGAAATTCCAGCGTTGTTTTGCGCGTATCTACCCAGTTTGTCTTCGATGTACTTACGAAGTTTATAGTCTTCTTGTAGAAGTTCTGGATAACGAGATGGAACGGCAAACCAACGCGATTGGTGTTCTTGAGTAATCCCAAGGCGAAAACCTACTGGGTGAATCTTCTGTCCCACAAATGCTTCCTCTAAAAATTTCTTGTAGAAATATCTTGTTTAATTACGCCTATTGTGAGCCATCGGCTACAGCAATAGTGATATGACAAGTTGGTTTGCGAATTTGGTAAGCTCGACCTTGCGCTCTTGGTTGGAAGCGCTTAAGGACTGGCCCTTGGTCGGCAAAAGCTTGAACTATTTTCAAGTTGGCACGGTCAAGTCCGTTGTTATGTTCGGCGTTTGCTGCTGCACTCCGCAACAATTTTAATACTGGTTCGCACGACCGATAAGGCATGAATTCCAGAATAATTAGCGCTTCGCGGTAAGGAAGTCCGCGAATTTGGTCAAGAACTCGCCGCACTTTATAAGGTGACATACCTATATAGCGGGCATAAGCTTTCACTTGTTTTGTGTCAGTTGCCATAATTTTCTCCATGTTTTGCCATTTGTTATTTGTCAATTGTCTATAGTCAGTTGTTGGTTGTCAGTTGTCGATTGTCAGTTGTTTTTGATATGGGCTAATAACCATTTAGTGCTTTTCGTCCTTCTAATGTAGGTCTTTACTAAAAAGGACTCACCAATGACTACTAACAAAAAACGACTGACAAATAACTACTAACCAATGACAAATGACCACTAACCAATGACAAATAACTATTGACAAATGACCAATTATTATCTCCCACCTTTTTTGTCACTTTTCGAGTGACCGCGATAGGTACGAGTTGGGGCAAATTCCCCCAGCTTGTGACCGACCATTTGCTCGGATACAAACACGGGTACGTGTTGGCGACCGTTATGTACAGCAATTGTATGACCAACCATTTGTGGCAAAATTGTCGAAGCCCGCGACCAAGTTTTTATAACTTCTTTTTTGCTGTTGGCGTTAAGCCTATCAATTTTCTTGAGTAGATGATCCGCAACAAAGGGACCTTTTTTTAGAGAACGACCCATAGCAATGTTAGTTGTTAGTTGTTAGTTGTTATTGGTCAGTTGTTATTAGTCAGTTATTAGTTTCAATATGCCAACTACTGACCATTAACGATTGACCACTGACCACTGACCATTGACTACTGACGTTATTAAGATTCACGTCCACCGCGACCGCGTTTTGAAGATTTACGACGACGGCGAACAATCAACTTACTGCTTGCCTTGTTGCGATCGCGTGTCTTCATACCGAGTGCTGGTTTACCCCAAGGTGTTACAGGGCCGGAGCGACCAATTGGTGCCCGACCTTCACCACCACCATGTGGGTGATCCACTGGGTTCATGACACTACCTCTGACCTTCGGACGGCGACCTTTCCAACGGTTGCGTCCGGCTTTACCTGCACTCAAGTTTCGGTGGTCGGTATTACCAACTTGTCCAAGGGTAGCGTAACATTCACGGCGAATCATTCGCACTTCACCCGAAGGTAACTTAAGTGTGACAAACGCGCCGTCTTTGGCTACAACTTGAGCGCCTGCACCTGCTGCACGAACAATTTGACCCCCTTTACCAGGAATCATTTCGACGTTGTGAACGGTACTACCCAAAGGAATATTCGATAGAGGCAAAGCGTTACCATCTTCGATTGGCGCATCGGGACCAGATGTGATGATTGTGCCAACTTTCAAACCATTGGGATGAAGGATATATCGCTTCTCACCATCTTGATAAAATAGAAGCGCAATTCGAGCATTACGGTTTGGGTCGTATTCTATTGCTGCGACTTTTGCGGGCATATTCCGCTTGTCGCGTTTGAAATCGATGATGCGATAAAGCTGTTTATGTCCACCACCACGACGACGGCTAGTTATGCGTCCAAGATTGTTACGACCTTTATGACGGTGTTTGTTAACCGTTAAAGATTTTTCTGGTTCGGATTTCGTAATTTCCGCAAAGTCGGAAA
>JANNFJ010000563.1:0-1839 GCA_031379725.1 Calothrix sp. OTE_75_metabat_31 | reverse complement strand
TTTACAAGGTATTCTTGTTTGCTGATGTCTATTTTTTTAGCTGATGCTCTCATTTTTAGGTCCTCTCTCTATTCTTATTTAAATTCTATATAAATAGAAAAAATCGAATGTATTGCTATTACCTGTAGTCACCGATGAAACAAAGTTAGTAATATCAACTAGTAGACAAATTCTTGGCTGAAAATTATTGTCGTCAGAGAAAAAAATAGACAAATACTGAGTAAATATTTTAGAAAAGGTAGATACTGTTACCGTAATTATGCGATTTAATATCGATTTTCGTGTAACAAAAATCGACCATTGTGACAATAAAAAAAGCGACACAGGGGAGAAATAATCACAGTCTTAAGTTGCGAATTTCGGCGTTTCGCGCATTTTTGTGCAATTCCAATTAGTTTGCTACTTGCTGTATATCAACCGTACTGGTATTGGAAAGTGCTTGAAGTTTATTTAGCAGGAGGACAGCGTTGACATTTCTTTAAAACACTCGACGGTTAAGTAGATTTTTTCAATAGGTCCACCGAGCTTTGAATTTCCCACCTTGATGTGGAAAAATCCATAGGGCAAGGATTCTGGCGATTCATCCGCAGCTTGTACGATTGGATCTAACTTGTTTCGGTTAGTAGCGATGTCACAGGCAAGCCGATGAAGGGTCTATGCAAGCCCTGTCAATAATGGTACTGTCTATGCTCGATACTCCATAATGCGTGCGCGTTCCCCTTGGGCTTTTACCCATATGCAATTGCGAAGAGTGTTTTCTTCCCACTGGGGACAGCAAATTGTTTTACTCGCGTTAGTTAACATCTATCTCCGCATATAGTTATACCCCCACCGATTGGGATAGTAACTCAACTGCTTTTTCAAATCTCACCCACTGCCCTACCCCAAGAGCAGCCGCAATTTTTTCAGCCAAGCATACACCTATAACCCCATCAGCCCGTTGTTCTGAAGCGATTACAAGCCCTTTTTTGCGAGCATCCTCAAACCAAGAAGCAAAACCCGTAGGCACGCACCCTTTTTCGGATTTCAGCCCGTTTACGACCGCATATACAAACCATGCCTCCCAGGACTTTTTGGGTTTGATATTCGCTGCGACCTGCTCTTTGAGGAAAGCGATCGCGTTCGGTACGTTTTGCCAATACTTCTTAATGCAATCTTGAACTTGGGGATTAACTCGGAAAGCGGGAGTACACTTAATTGATCGAAGTTGGTAAGTTATATCCCGCATCTCCTGGGTGATGACTGAGGGACTAATGCTATCAATTGCGTCTTCCCCTTCTATCAAGTCGCTTGTAGCGGCATATTGCACTGGAGATAGAGGTTCAGGATTAGCAATAGTTTTGAACTCAACCCCAGCAAAAACCGTTACCTCATGATTTTGATTTTGATTTTGATTTTGATTCTCATCTGCCCCGTCACAATGACCATCATGACTGTCTTGTTCGTTAGTAGCATAATTTTGGCTTGATATTTCAACGAAGTGGGTAGGCTTTGCTTGCTCAATCTCAACATCCAGTTGAGATGACTCGCAGTTGGTTGCTTTTTTTGCTTGCTCGTCCCAGTCCGGTTCAATTTCTTCAAGAACTGACGCAGCCTCAGCAGCAGCTTGCTGTTGTGTAGAGAAAGTCTTTGTAGAGTAATCTTTGATATGATTTGTCGGTTCTGAGCATATCGATGTGTTTAAAAATTGCGTATCGATCTGCTGCAAATGACAAATGCGATTCCACAGGCTTTCCACCGCTTCAACGTTAATGGTAAACCAATTGGCTTGATACCAACTTTTTTGACTATGCCGCTCAACATCAATTAATTTGAACTTGTCCTTTAGGTTTGCAATCG
>JANNFJ010000541.1:0-3236 GCA_031379725.1 Calothrix sp. OTE_75_metabat_31 | reverse complement strand
ATTCCGAGGCGGGCGCAACGTAAGAAAAAGGGTTTTGGGGTGAGGGGTTTAACCATTCATGAATTAACCAACAGTATCCGTAAAAGTTGTCGGGGATCTAATCCTCTCGAAGGGACCAAAATTAATTGATTGAAAGAAAGTTTTAAACCTGACTACATTGAGATACTTTCTTAAAGTTTGAATTTTTGGTTTAAAGTCTTAAGTTATAACTTGAGGACGCGATATTGAACTCCTACATCAAAAATTCTCGTGCCACCTCCCTCTGCAATTGTCTGCCGTAAAGCTCCTGGATTAGTAACAGCAACTCCTGCCAAATAATCGATTCCCATATCCGCTAAATCGGGTAGCCACGGTAAAGTCGGTCCCATCAACACTAATTTTGCATTTTGTGACAACTCAACTAAACGTGGAAACGTTTTATTAACAATAGAGGTAGCCGTGAGAAATACCCAATCGGCTTCGGGCAAAAGATACTCGCAAGCGGTATCCGGTAAATCTTGGGCAGTTGGTTGACGTTCGAGTACTATCAAATCTATTTCCTGTTCGTACTTACCTAATCCCGGATAGCGGCCAATTACAACTACTCGTTTTCCTCGAATCAGCGGTAAAAAATGCTCAAAGACAGCGAGATTTGCACAACTGTGAGGTGAAAGTGGCACTGAAGAGTCAAGAAGCGGCGATTTTGAGTTAATAACAGCGTTAATTGCTGCCATAGCAACGGTAGCTTGATAGCTATCCCAGGATTCCAGCCAGGGTGCTAAATCCGCAATCTTCATATTTACCAATGTTCCCGACCAGGGTAAGGTACGAGTGGGTTGACCTGGACTCATACATAACCCGATTCCGTCTGCTTGGCAGTATGTCCACGTTAGCCCAATGATAATTTCCTGTACTAATGTATTTGTTTGACTTGACTCCAGCAGTAGATTATAAATTGAGCGTGGTTGTACTTTCATGGTTTGCTGATTAATTACAATTAATCTGGGCAGTTGTAAGTTGATTTGCTTTTGTGCTGAGTAATTGCTGTCAAACCAATTAAAACTTGATTCGTAGAAGCAATAATGTTTTTGTGACACTTTTTAAAAATACTACCGGATATACTTGTAAGGTGCGTTAAAGCGGAGCGGAGCGTAACGCACTTGATTATTACTTTAGTTTGGTAAATTGCTACCAACCTTCTAAAGTCACTTCGTCACCTTTGTACCCAACCGATTTGAGAGCCTGATTAAACTTTCCAAATTTTGGACTTATTAGACATCTGGTAGAAATTAATTATGCGTTACCCGAAACCCTTGTAGAGACGTTACATGTAACGTCTCTACATTGTTTTCTGGAGATGTTTATTGAAGAAATCCCCCGATTTGTAGAGATAGGGAGAACTACGGGAACTACGCTTGCGTTGAGAGCGTTTCGTAAATGGGTAAGAGAATATATTAAGCTGTCGGACTTTTAAGAATGCATATCAGCAATTATTAAAACAATGAATGGGATGCAATACTGCGTAGGTTTTGGTTTTTTCCTAAAACCGATCCCCCTAAATCGTTTAAAAAATGCAACTATTGCTGAGGCAAAAGAAAAAATCCTCGCTTTGCGTAATATAGCGCTTAAACTTCCCTTTGGGATTATTGATGAATTAGTTGAACTTAAAGAAGATGATTGTCTTGACGAAAATGCCGATGACCCTTATGCTTTTTTGAAAATTCGCGCATCCAAGATAATTGAAGTTGATGAAAATACCTATTCTTCGGAAGATGCTACTTATATTATTAGTTTTGATACTGTTCCGGGTGAGGGTAGCGAAGTCGCAATATTTGGTTTGGCTACATATTCAGAAGTTAAAGATATCAATGATTGGTCTTGGTCGAGTTTTTGTAAGACGCAATATGCTAGCAATCCAGAATATGGAGGTTTAGAAAACTTCCTCAAGTGTCATTTGACAATTGTGAAATTACTAGATGCAGCTTGCGAGTTAGGAATTACCATTCAAGTTACCGATGAAGGTGGGTATTGGGATAACCGAGATATTGAAGCATTAGTTACAGTTCTTCGCAAATATAATGGTTTAGTAGCTGCTTTTACAGGTGAGATGAGAGATAAATTAGCTGATGCGGGTTTTTCCAGTCAGTCCCCAATTTTTGATTATCCTAATTTTGAGTATTTGGAAGCTGAGGGCAAACATCCTAAAAATTCATAACATACTGAGGGACTATCAGATCCCCCGTTGTGCCGAATATGCTGTAGGGGCACGATATATCGTGCCCCTACAATACCGTCGGATAACGAAAAAGCTAAATGAGGGGTAATACACTACCAATCGCCAGTGGTATTCTTAAAGATAAAGAAGTTGGGGATCTAGGCCTCACAAAAAGGTCAAAACTAACTTGAACTCATTAAATTACGCTCGTGCCAACAGTGGTGCTGCTGATAGTAGTGTCTTAGTATATGGATGTTGGGGATTAGCGAAGATTTCTTTGGTATTACCGAGTTCGACTATTTTACCCCCATTCATCACGGCAATGCGATCGCATAAAAATCGCGCTAACCACAAGTCATGGGTAATAAATAAGTAAGTTAGCTCAAATTCATCTTTCAATTCCAACATCAAATCCAATACTTGCGATTGGACGCTAGCATCTAGCATACTCACAGGTTCGTCACAAATCACAAGCTTGGGACGGGTAATCAACGCACGGGCAATTCCCACACGTTGCTGCTGTCCTCCCGATAGGTCGCTAGGGTGACGCTGATAGTACATTTCGGCAGGTTTTAATCCCACCCGTTCCAGCATCGCTAATACCTGTTGTTTTGCCTCTTGGAGGGTTGCCATACCATGTATAAGTAAAGGGTCGGCAATATTCTGTCCCACCGACATCGCCGGATTTAAGCAAGCATGGGGGTCTTGAAATACCATCTGCATTTGTCGTCGTTGCTCACGCATATCGTGACGTGACAGGGTGGTTAATTCTGTACCCAAAAATTCGACCTGTCCACCTGTAGGGGGAATCAGCTGTAATATTGTCCGCGACAATGTACTTTTACCGCAACCTGATTCCCCAACTAGTCCGAGTATTTCCCCTTTATATAGTTCGAGGTTGATTCCATCAACAGCTTTAATAGTTTGAGATTCACCTTTAAATAAACGTTCAATAAAGTTCGGTTCGATACTGTAGTGCTGTTTTAATTCAGTAACACGGAGTATGGGAGAGGGGGGAGAGGGGGGAGACAGGGGAGAGGGG
>JANNFJ010000512.1:0-1623 GCA_031379725.1 Calothrix sp. OTE_75_metabat_31 | reverse complement strand
CGCGGCAAATTACCTCAAGAAACAGTTTTTTTGCTAAAAAATCGGGCTTCATTACTCGCAGAGAATGAACTATTGAGGACTGAATTAAAAAGCTCTAATACCCCAAATTTAGGTAACGATGAACAAGCACGGCTGCTAATTGCCCAAAAAGAATTAACTGCTCGAACAGCAGCAACTAACTTTGCCAAACAGCAAATTAATCAGCAGATTGTTCAAAATCAATTAAAAATAAACAATGCAAAAGTTAATCTTGGTATTGAGTCTGGTATTTTAGCAAAAATTAAAGTATTAGCCGAAGAAGGGGCAGTTGCACAACTTCAATATCTACAGCAGCAACAAAAAGTACAAGGTATTAAATCGGAAATAGCACAACTAATTGAGGAAGCCCCACGCTTAGATTTTCAAATCCAACAGGGGAAAGAAGAACTGGGTGTTACAGTTGCTGTTTCGCGTAAAAATCTTCTAGATAGAATTGCTGAAAACAAAAACCGCATGGCTGAAATAGATAGCCAATTATCGAAAATATTAATAAGCAATGACCAACGATTGGCTGAGATTAATGGTAAAATTACTCAGGCTCAAATGAACTTCAAATATCAAGAACTTCGGGCACCAGTCGGGGGAACAATTTTTGATTTACAAGCCAAATATCCTGGATTTGTTGCCAATGCTAGCCAAAAAGTACTAACAATAGTTCCAAATCAGAAATTCATTGCCGAAGCTTTTATCACAAATCAGGATATTGGTTTTGTCCGTGAAGGAATGAAGGTAGATGTGAGAATCGATTCATTCCCTTACAGCGAGTTTGGTGATATTAAGGGAAAAATAGTTTCCATCGCTTCTGATGCTTTACCACCAGACCAAATACATCAATTTTATCGATTTCCTGTCAAAATTAGTTTGGATAAGCAATCTTTAAATATTCGAGGCAGAAATATTACATTGCAATCGGGTATGTCTATTACCGCAAATATCAAAGTTCGTGAAGAACGCAGTGTCATGAGTTTATTTACGGAAATGTTTACCAAGCAGACTGATAGTTTAAAAGAGGTTCGTTAATTAACCTTAAAGAACTTCGTTGATATACCTAATTGTATCCATTACTTGTCAGTTGAGGATAGTCGCAAGGGCTAGAAACCCGGAATCTTAAAGATTCCGGGTTTATTTTTTTCGATTATTTAGAAATGCTATAGTAAGCAAACAGTCATAAATACTCATTCACAAATTAACTATATTAATTATTAAAGAACACATTTCTAATGACAAGTGCTTGGTATTGGCGATCGCTTCCCCTTAATAATCGTACAGGCTCGGATATTTTCGCTGTCCTATTTCGTGCAAATTCAGAAATTGCCACACTCCTCGAAAGTCCTTACCCCACACCAACTGACCATCCCCAGTTATCACGTTATTCAATTTGTGCAGGTTCACCTAGAATCGTCAATGAAGAACCCCAATATTGGACACCACAAATTGGGGAAATATTACCGTTTTTGGAAGAATTAATCGGACAAGGGGGACAAGGGGGACAAGCTGGACAAGAGGGACGCAATATTTCTCCCCTGTCACCTCCATCTCCCCTGTCTCCCTTGTCACCCCCCACCGACCCCAGGGGCCCCCACC
>JANNFJ010000467.1:0-8023 GCA_031379725.1 Calothrix sp. OTE_75_metabat_31 | reverse complement strand
TGCTGCTTAATTCCTATTCCTAGTATCCGGTTATTTACTTTTACTGAATGTTGTTGAGTCTTTTAGAATAACTCCCATAAATTGCCTCAAGGCAGGAACTTCGTTATGCTGTCATCTGCGATCGCCTGGTGGTCGATTACTATTGCACTGCCAAAGGGAACAATTTTAATTACAGAAGTCGATTCAGTTTCTAAAGTGAATAAATTAGTTAAGCAGAGTGTTGTTGCTATTGTTTATACTGATTCTTCAGGTCGCGTTCAGCAACAAGCCATCCCCAAGGATACAATTTTAGTTCGGGGAGATAATAACAAACCCTTGGTTGCAAAATCGATATCTGATAAAGGTCAAGCCATCGCACAACAAGATATTTTAGTCGGATTGCTAGGTGCAGCAGGTCGTGCTGGGGAAATTTTTAATTCATTGCAAAGTCAATCTTCAACGGTCGTTAACAATGGTGGTTTTAATAGTCAGACAATTACGACGCAAGCTCGCAGACCAAATGTATTAGCCGCAGCGGTAGAAGGATTTTTCAAACCTTTATCTGCGCGTTTAAGTCAACGTGCAGATAAAGCTAACAGTGAAATTCTCAGCCGTCCCGATGTCGCAATTGTACCTACGGGTACAACAGTTTCCATATTTTTCAATAGTTTTTTTGAAGTTTCTCGTTAATATTATCCGGTTATGAAGACAGAAATTTTTATAAAATTGACTGTAATCGCTTTTGAACTGTCAACAATTATTTTTACAAACCCATCCCACGCTCAACCAGCTATGTTAACAGTTAGTTCGAGTCAAGGTACAGGATTTAACTCACGAGCTATTGACGTTAAAGTTTGGACTGGTAGAGCAACTGCGATTGATTTTTCTGGGGTGGACGAACGAATTATCCAGATTTTTTTAGCAGACCCCAGTCACTTTACTTATGCTACCGACACAGCGTTAGAAAGTGGACAAGCCACAACTATTTTTCTGCGTCAAATACAGCCGTTAAGATTTCCCAATTTAACGACAACAACCATTACTAATTTGTTTATTAAAACTAAAACTAGTGATGGGAAGACACGGCTATACACATTTAACCTGCAAAAAAGTAAAGGAACACCGAATTATAGTGGTATAGCGATATCTAATCAAACTCCCAATCCTACGGGAGTAGAGCCGACATTACAAGTTGGTTCTTTTCGTAAAGCAACACTTGACGATATTGAACGCGGTTTAGTTGACGCTATTCGTAAGGGTTATACTCCAGCATCTGACCCTGTAGTTACTAAGGTTAGAGAATTTATTGCATTGGCTCGAAATAGTTCTGATAAATCTTTGCTTGAAGTTGCTCAAAATGCAAAAATTTCTCTACCTTTGCTGACAGAGTTAGGATTATTGGGAATTAAAGACAGTTTGAAAAATTCTCCATTAAATCCAATAAATTTACCGAAATCTTCGCCCAGTCAACCGACAATAGATAATTCATCCAAAAAACAGAATTAATTTGCTTAGATATTTTGGACTAGTGAATAAGTATTATCCTGCCATTTATTATCCACCTTTAATACTCAAGTTTTTAGTGAAAAACCCGATGCCAAATTTTAAGGAATATTCTAATCAAGGGAGAAAGCTATCAAATCAAAAAGGTAATCGGGGCAATTATGATTTCCGAAAGTTATCTGTTCTAATCATTTATATCATTTTGATAATTTCGATTATATTATCTGCCTTGACGTTATCTCCCTTTTGGTTAGTTGCTGTTATTTGGGCATCAATTGGTAATGGGATTTTTTGCTTTATATCAAATTATGACAACAAAAAAACTAATAAAAATACTTTTAATCCTCGTCAATGTCAGCCTAAACTAGAGAGTAAAACTAGGCAGCAACCACCCACTAAGGAATTATCGTTGCAACGTCAAGCAAAATTATATCACTGGCTTCAAGGTAAAATCTTACAGCCTTCGGGTAAAAGTGAAGCTCCCGCAGGTGTTTCTGAAAAAGCCTTTTATCAAGTCATGAAGCGTATTTTTCCAAGTATTGTTCAAGGTGTAGCATTTCAAAACCCGAAATTTCCTTATCCTTACTCGGCTGATTTTATTTTGGTGCATTCAAGTGCTTTAAGTATTGATATCGAAATTGATGAGCCTTATGTGGGTAATACTAAAGCGCCACACCACTGCATTGACCAAGGTAAAGACGATATCAGAAACCAATTTTTTACTAGCAATAATTGGGTAGTGATTCGCTTTAGTGAGAAGCAAGCAGTTAAATACCCCTATAGTTGCTGCAAAGTAATAGCTGAAGTTATTGCCACAGTCACAGGCGATCGCACTTTCGGATCTCAACTGCAAAATGTACCCAATTTACCTCCTGAAGCCATGTGGACTATCAAGCAAGCAAAAGTTATGGCAAAGCTTGATTCCCGGAAAGCTTATTTACCTGTTTATAAAAAGTAGTGATGCTGCAACTCAAAGATTTACCAACGTTGTTTGACCGAGGACAGGCTGTTGTTGCTGTGGAAAATCCCATTACTGAGCGGTTTAAAATACTGGAATTTCTCTATCAAATAGCCTGTATCCGAGGATTGCCTTTATATTTTTGGAATCAAGGTTATTCCCAGTTGCAAGAAGTTGATGGATTAGGACAACCTGTACCCACTGATAATCAATGCACATCAGGATTAACTTGGTTGTTACAACACCGCGATGTACCTGGGGTATTTGCTTTTGAAGGTGTAATTTCACCCGATGCTGTCACGGGTATATTTACTCAACAGAATGCGACCATGCTGAGTAACTTAGTTTACGACATAAACACAAATCACGTACCAAGATTTCTTGTGTGCTTAGAAAGTTATCTTGAACTTCCCCACTCGTTAGCACCTTTAATTCCTGTGCTAGTCAACCCGTTACCAAGTACTCACGCTGTTAAAACTTTTGTTCAAGACTTTTGTAATGGTCAGTTTGCTACGAGTAATAGCGGTACACAGCGACTTGAAACTTTAGTCCGAACCTGTTTAGGTTTACCAATAGGGGAATTGGAAATGCTACTGTCTCGGTTGTTGGGGTTTACCCATACCTTAGAAGAATTGATTGATGGGGTATTGGATTACAAAAAGGGTAAACTTAAAAATCAAGGTGTGGAATTCCTGGGAGAACCAGATGTGCAACAAGCTGCTGGTTTGGATTTACTGGAACAAATCTTAGAACGCGCTGCTGTACTACTCAAACCAGAAGCCAAACAACATAATCTCAGCTTTCCCAAAGGGATGATTCTTTGGGGACCACCGGGGACGGGGAAGTCACTCAGTGCGAAACTAGCAGCGAAAAAAATGGGTGTACCGATGGTTGCTGCTGACTGGGCTGGGTTGCGGGGTGCAACTGCATACGAGTCGAGGAAGAATTTACGAGAGTTTTTGCAGTTTTGCGATGCGAATGGAGAGCATGGGTTAGTTCTCTATTTTGACGACTTCGACAAGGGTTTCGCTGGTTTTGACTCTGATAATGATGGTGGTGTATCGCGTCAATTAGCGGGAAAGTTGCTTACATGGATGCAGGAGAGGACATCTCAAGTATTAGTAATGGCAACGGTTAATAGGTTAGAGTTTTTACCACCCGAACTGGTACGTCGTTTTGATGAGATTATTTTTGTAGACCTTCCCCATGCTGGTGCGAGGTATGAAATTATAAAATTGCACCTAGCTAAATATTTTCCAGGATTGAATTTTTGCGAAAAAGATTGGTTACGTTTGTTGAGGGAGACTAAGCTACTTACTCCGGCTGAAATTGCGTTGATAGTTAGGAAAACTGCAGAGGAAGCGTTTTATCGAAATACACAGGAGTTTTCTACCTCTTGTGTTGGGGAAAAACCTCTAACTGTGACTGTGAGGGATTTTTTAGAGGCGCTCAAGTATTTTACTCCCAGTATGATTCGGGAAGAAGATAAAATTATCGAGATTCGTAATAAAGCGATTTATGCCCGTCCGGCTGCGTCGCCGGATACCACTCGTTGGGCAAGAGAGCCAGAGGCTTTGTTTGGGAGTTGAGATGTTAATTTACTCTCATACGACCCTTCCTTCATGAAATTTTGAGACCTAACCGCCTTAGCGGTTGCTACATTACAAATATTAATATTGTCATCAATAAATTTACGTCGATAGTCAAATACAAAAACGAAGGCATATATACGAGAATTTTTTATAAAATTCCTGCCAAAATTCATTTATGAAACTTAGTCGATTTCTTACCCTGGCTCCTTTATCGACTTCCTTCGCAATACTTAGCTGCCTGAACATTAATTTACTTTCTTCAGCACAAAAAAGCCAAATCAACTTACTTACTCGCCTAATGCCAAATGCTACAGGTAAGCAAATATTGCTACCTGACTGGCAGCGAATTCCATTTAGTAAAATGCCATCAATAGAAAAAAGTGGCTCGATAAAAATTAACGGATTTTCTCGTCAATGGAATGTTGGAGATACACCAGACAGATATTTAACTTTAGGTGATATCGAGCAAACACTCAAACCTGAATTATTAAGCCTCAACAGCATTGCCAATGTTATTAATTATCCTGAATTTAGCACTTTTAGCTTAGACAGCTTCCCATTATTAGGAAAACAAACCCTTCAACATTTAGCAGAAATCGTACCAAATTTAGGAGAAACTAATACAGCACAAATAAAACCCATCGCGGCACTATTAAAAGCTCAATCTCCTCAAATCAATATCAACACACCACTCTCGGACTTACTATCCCAAAACCCAGCACTAGGAAAACTCAAACTCAACCAAGCTGACCTATCAAAGAACATAATTTCCGACATTCCCAACCTTGATGCAGTACAGTTATCGAAGTTCGTAGGTTGGCAAAATACCTTAATTAAAGATATCCCCGGACTAAACACTGTACCCTTAGCTTCATTTCCCGTTCCCCTGACAGAATCAGGTAATACTGTTGCGAGGATTGATTTTATCTGGGGTACAGCCGAAAAACGCCGCCAGAGAACAGTGTCAGGTTCAGATGTTGCTGGTTTTTCTGTACCCTGTCAGGGAGAAAAATGCCCGTACATCGAACTCGATGACTTAGAAAATTCAGGACGCAATATCAGGGGGAAATTTGAAGGACGTTCTTGGATAAGCGGTAAGTATCAGCAAGTAGAAGGTGGTTGGGGTTGCTTAAAACCTGTAAATGGGGCAAAAGAACCTACGGGCAGGTTGCCCTATGGAAGTGCTTTTAAGGTAGTGGTGATGGAACCCAACGAAAAAACTGATACCGTTGACACCGCTTTATTCTTCCGCTTCAAAAATGCCTGTGGTGCAACACCATATTTTATTGGTCCCGTTCCATTTTTAACCTATAAAGTCAATTCACCTATTTTTCTTGGCAACACCCAATAATGACGTAGAATTAACCACTTGTTATTTATGAAATCTGATTCCACCCCATCCATTTTAGTTGTGCGCTTAGTTGTCCATTTTAATTTAGGTTTAGGAATTTTCATGCTCATTACAAATAAGACGTGTTGAACGGTTAAATTCAAAGCTTAATAGCGAGAAGATGTTCCTCAAATGAATCAACAATTTACATCAACTACTAAAATTCAACCTGTAACCTTACAAAAATCAAACGAAATTAAATCAAGCTTTGACGTTAACGGATTGTTTAAAACCTTTGCGAACCCTGAAGGGTTGACAATGATAGGAATTTTAGTATTCTTAATTCTATTAAGTCAATTTTCTGGTGGTAAAAAAGGCAAAATTTCTACGGGACGGGTAGTTGGTAGAGGAGAAAAGCTTGCAGCGACTAACCTAGCTCTTAAACAAATCAGCGATCGCAAACACAACAAAGTCACTTTTTGGTGTGGTTCACCCCGATACTGGTTCCCTGGAAAATTCTTTCAAGCAGGTGCTAGATTTCAAACCATGCTTGGAGCATCCCCCACCGTCTGGATTCCCCATGCCGAACGTTCGACCTTAGTTCTTGGCGCTCCCGGTTCTGGTAAAACTTTCGGGACAATCGATCGCATGGCCGAAAGTTGCATGATGCAAGGTTTTCCTCTGATTGTCTACGACAAAAAAGGCGACCAAATGAAATTACTTGCACCCCTGGCAGCACGCTATGGTTATGATGTACGAATATTTGCTCCTGGCGAAGCATACAGCGAAGTGATAAATCCACTCGACTTTATGGAGAACCAAGAAGACGCGGTGACAGCAGCACAAATTGCCCAAGTAATTAATGCCAACGCTGGTGGAAGCGGTAAAAGTGATGAGTTTTTCTCCAAAGCTGCTGATTTATTGGCTAAAGCATTAATTCAATTGGCTAAGGGCAGCGATTGTCCAGATTTAGCGATGGTTTACTGCATCCAATCAACTGATGACTTTATTAACAAGTTACACGCAGCGGTGCAATCCGGTCGAGTTTCTCGGTGGGTTGCTGCTTCTTTTCAACAATACCTCAAAGCCAAAGATAGTGAGAAAACCATCGCTTCGATTGACACAACCACAGTCGGAATATTTTCAGGATTTATCCAGCGATCGCTCCTGCCATCGTTCATCGGTAAAAGCACTATCCCTACTAAACTATCGGGAAAGCAAATCCTCATTTTCAAATTAGATGACCCCAGACGCGATGTCGTCGGACCATTACTTGCAGCAGCTTTACACATAACAATTGTTAGTAACCTTTGTACGCCAAGAAAAGACCCACTGGGAATATTTATCGACGAGTTACCCTCGCTTTACCTCAAAGCATTACCCCAGTGGATTAATGAATACAGAAGCAATGGTGCCTGTTTTGTTCTCGGTGTCCAGTCTTTGGAACAATTAGCGAACGCTTACGGAGAGAATTTAGCGGCTGCGATCGCTAGCGCTTGCAGTACCAAAATTCTCTACAACCCAGCGAATTATTCGACTGCGGAAAATTTTTCTCAATCCTACGGCAACAAGGAGTTTATCGTCAAAAATAAATCCATCAGTAATTCAAAGGAAGGACAAACAGTTACTTGGACGGATAATTTACAAACAATGCCAATTCTCACCGCAGATGAAATTATGCGTTTCCCAATCGGTAAATGCGTCATAACTAACCCTGGTTACACCTCGAACAACGAAGGCTCCATTCCCTACCCTCTAACTATTCCCATTCCCAAATTAGATATCCATCGAATATCAAGAAGCGAACAGCTTTGGGAACAACAGGTTTGTCCGAGGTTGATAATGCGTTCTACTAGCATTGATGTTAGTCAATTAGATGAGGCTATAGATTTGAGAAAACAAATCGCAGAACAGCTTTTAAAAACTGGGAATATCGAGCTACCCGTAGAGCAACGAGTTGAAACCGAGCAAATCGAATTAGTTAGTCCTAATTCGGAGCCGGCTTGGTAGGATAAGGAAAATTTCTATTTACAAAAAATTGCGATGCCCTGGGTGCAACCTAGCCCTGTGCCTCCAGCAAACCCAACCTTGTGAATAACACAAATTCAGGATTCTGACCCGGAAACGAATACTTTACCAAAAACCCTAAAACCCTTGGTGGGTAAAGTACTAAGGCTAGAAACAAACGAAACGCCAAGAAGCTTGTTTGTGATTTTTCAGTCCTAATGTACTTAACCACCCCTTAAGAATCAATTGCAAAGTAAATACAGGGTGTCCAGGGAAGAAGCGATTGCACGCGCACTTATACAATACCGAAAGCAAGGAAAAGGTTTGATAGCTTGAAGTTCAAACATTTCCGGCTTCCATTTTGGCAAAATATTTATACCGCTTTCTCGTAGTTTGCGGTGGACTCTTTAACAGCTTGCTCTAAATCATCAATAGAGCAACTATAAATCCGGCATAAAAGTGCGACCTGATCAACTCTTAATTTTGGGATAGTTCTACCTTGTTCCCAATTTCGGATACTTGAATGAGCAACGCCAATTTGAGCTGCAACTTCCTCAGCCCTTAATCCTGCTTTTTGACGCAATTTTTTCATACCCATCACTAAAAATATCAACTCCTATATACTAACTGGTTAGTCTACTTAGTTGACAATAG
>JANNFJ010000437.1:0-1863 GCA_031379725.1 Calothrix sp. OTE_75_metabat_31 | reverse complement strand
CCCTTGTTGCCCTTTTGCCCATAGTGCTGCTGTAATTGCGGCGCGAACGTCGGCAAATTTGGGATATTTACGAAGTATATTTTTCATTTGGTGGATGGCTTCGTCTTTATCGCCGATTTCATATAGCGCTAAGGCGTAATTGGCACGGGCAAAGGCAAAGTTTGGTGCCATGTCGGCTGACTTTTTATAGTCAGCTATCGCATCCTCCCATTTCCTCAAACCAGCTTTGGCGTTACCCCGATTGTTATATGCCATTGCGTCCTTGGGGTCAAGTTGTAATACATGGTCGTAATCGGCTATTGCTTCTTGCCAACGTCCTAATCCTTCCAATGCAGTGCCGCGATTCAAGTAAGGGTCGGTGACATTAGGGGCAAGTTCGGCGGCGCGATTATAATCGGTTAGCGCCTCATCTAATTTATTCTGGCTGACCCGCGAATTACCTCGGTTACTCCAAACTGCTGGATTGGTGGGGTCTTGTTCGAGAATCTGCGTCCAATATTTTTCGGCTGTAGCAAAATCCCCCTTGTCAGTTGCGGCAAATGCTTTGTTACCGATTTCATCGCGTACTTGTAACTGTTCGGTAGTCAAACTCGACACCGATGACTGTGCGAGTGCTGGTTGATAAGAGCTAAATACCATCAACAAGCTTGTAAAAATACAAATTAATTTAATCATCTGTTTTTCCGCGAGATACCCTACCCTCAGCGAAGCAGGGTAGGGAGGGTGCTTCGCGTTTAATTTAATGGCTCAACGCCGTTAAATTAAACATTTTCCGAGTTGACAACACGATTAAACCCGTGTTTCGCTGTATCAATCGGACTTTTTTAGCTGTGCATTGTCCTAATCTTTTCCAGTCACAATCACTGACTGAAATTAATTTTTCTGTGTCTCCACTTACCCAACCAAAGAATGTTTTCTTTCCTTGAGTAGCTTCAACAAAATCGCCTTTTCTAAACCCATGCCTGGTTGTAGTTCCACCATATTTACGCCGAGTTCCTCGTTTAGACGGAACCATTAAATGTAGTTGTCTACGACTAATTGGAGGATGACGTAAAATCGTAAATTGTGAATTAGTAATAGTTACATTACCTTGCCATGACGCACCACGAGTTTTTGCTCCTTCCCATGATTTGTATTCAACAAATTCGGAACAACCCAAAGTAACAGCATCAACCGCATGAGTCTCTGGAATTTGTAAAGACTTATCGGATTTCTCTTTGCGTAACCCTAAGTGTTTACGAAGATTAGATGTTTCCCAACCTTTTTTTAATTCAATATCAGCTAGGGTTGATAGTCGATTAATTTGGTATCTTTGACCAACCATCACAGGACTAAAACTCTTACTCCCTCGTGCTTCTACCTCTTCAATAACAATTGTTTTTACTGGGTATATTTCACACAATAAAGAGATTGTGCGGTATTCTAAGTCTTTATTTGCTCGAATACTTGGAGGTAGTTTGGAGCTACGACGATTATCAAATCTAGCTTGTCGATGGCTACGTTTATCAAAGGATAATTTACGATTAATCCGTCTACCACGTCTACCACGGCGCATCATAGACCTTTGTTCCATTCTGTCTTTAACTGTTTTAAATGGAAGGACTAGATGCAACATTTGCAGTGTGTATTTTTGAGATTGAACCGCTACACCAGAAAACATTTTCCCTGGGTCTAATCCAATTACAACATCTTGAATTTGGTTGTCGGATGATTCAACTATCAATTGAACATAAAACATTCCTAGTTTGTTGAATTTACCGATTGCTTTGCCTTCAAATATCCAACGTCTAGCACGGCTAGATTTTGTTGACATTAAAGGCTTATTATCTACTGAGATTACAGGTACTCGCATAAAGAGATAAT
>JANNFJ010000433.1:0-2203 GCA_031379725.1 Calothrix sp. OTE_75_metabat_31 | reverse complement strand
TTAATGATCCAGTTTGTATTGAAGAAATTGTTGCTGTAAAATTTGATCTACCATACATACGTTGGAATCCTTTGTTTTGAGCTAAAGAAATAACTCTTTTAAGATTTCCTTGTATTAAATTTGCCTTACTTGGGCTAACTAATCTGACTTGAACGGCAACACTGCCTAATCTTTCAATTTTAATAGCAAAATATGTTTCCTGTTTACCCGTAGTTCCTGTGATTTTCTGAAACCAAAACTCAAGATTGACCACATCATTAGAGTTTGAAGGGAATAGAGCCAAACCATAATTTCCATTAGCGCTATTAGAAAATACAAGCCATTTCTTCGGATTTTCATATGTATTTGGAAAAGGGATTGTTGCGCAGTTCTTATCGATAACTGGTAAATTATATAAAATACCAATATCCAAACCTTGATCGAAACCAGTATAAATGTATGGAATCTGACGTGAAAAATCAGTAACTATTTCGGGAACTATTGAATTTAAACTTTTAAGCTTACAGAATCTTGTGGCATCTTCAAGAAAAACTAAAGGGTCAATTATCGGCAACTTCATTGACATTTTAACATAGTTTAGACTACTAGAAGATGATATTAGCGCTTTAGAGTACGGTCCAGTAGTTATGCTACTTGCGTTAGTTCTAGAATTTGATTTTTCATTATCGAATGATGCTGGAAGAGCAGATTCTTCATTTGAAATCACTTGAAATCCATCAGATACAGCTTCAGATGGTTGATTTGATTCATTTAAGTTACAAGAAACTAAAACGAATCCGAGGACTAGTATTTTTACCAATTTTATCATTTGATTACCTCATAATAGCGTAGTTTTCCATCAGAAAAGCCAATTGCTAATTTTTCTTTCAGCATATACAAATATTTATCGTAACGTAGAATTTCTTTAGAATTTTCACTAAGTCCTAATGTTATTGGTTGTGATTCGCCAATAACTATTGAAGTTGAATTATCTGAAAAAATTCTAGGGTGAATTTGATATTCATACCAAAGTTTTGTTGTAACAAATTTACTTAAATCTTTAGGTGAATTAAAAATACATTTTAAATCAATTGTCATATCTGGGTTAATTTTTGCAATAGATAATGTGTATGAGTCTATAAAAAAACTTATATTTATATTATCTATAAGATTTATATCATAACTTCTACCATAGTCTAGTGATTTATACATACAAATATTGGAATTTGCATATTCTAAGAATTTATCTAATTTTTTATCAAAAAATGCAATTTTACCACCACAATGATTATAAAGAGAAAATATAACGTAATTTTTATAAAGCAATCGGTTATACTCTTGACCAAAAAAATCACATTTTGGAAATATTTTACTTAATTTTTCATCATCACTTGGTAATCTTAATTCTGATTTTGATAAGTAACGATAGTTATACATATCTAAAATTGTAAAATTATGATATGTAAAAAGATCAGGATTTTTAATGTTGAGATAATTTGGAGATGGAATAACGGAATCGGGGGTTGAAATCTCTGAAATTTTCAATATGCCTGTTTTATTCTCGTATAAAAACGCTGTTTTTAAACCGCTTTCAAAGCTATTTTTTTGAACTGGAACACTACAACAATTCGCTATAAAACTACGCTGACCAACTTGCAACAATCCAAAAGAATGGCGTTCGTCAGAACTACTAAATATTTTTGCAGTGTTTTGTATTTTCCAGCGCTCAACACCACTCATACCATAAGCTGCCGCAGCAATGGGGTTACGGTTCTTTCGGGCTTCGTCTTTCCATAAGTCAAAGCCAATCAGCAGCACATCATCAGCTAGGTAGGCAAACTCACTCGGGTTTTGCGTGTATTTCACTTGAAAGCTCGAGAGACGCTTTAACGAATTCAAGTCGTAAACGTACACCCATCGGGTTTTGGTCATCACGAAAACTCGAGATTTCCAATCGGTAATGACTTTGAATAGCGGTGCATCGAAGACAAGCGTTTGTTTTACACCCTTGGTTAAGCGGTACACGGTTTTATCGTTGGCAAAGAAAATATGATCTCCAACAAGAAGTACCGTGGTGTCAATATGCTGCTTGAGGGATTTAAAATTCGTTAATAGGGGATCGATTGGGTAATTGGCTATTTCTTTGACCGAGACTTTGACAATTGGTAGTGGGAACGCACTCAAATCAGGTTCGGGAATTTGAACAGTCTGTTGCGATGCAATC
>JANNFJ010000429.1:0-3256 GCA_031379725.1 Calothrix sp. OTE_75_metabat_31 | reverse complement strand
CTTGTAACCATTAAAATTTCAATTCCGCGATTAGTAAATTGCTCGTAATTTTCATTCAAAGCTTTAATATGCGGGTAACAAAATGGGCAATATTGCTTATCTGTAAAAATCCGAGTTAGGGCAAGTAAAACAGGTTGTTTGTTCCGATAATTCGATAACTTAACTACCGTCCCATTTGTAATATCGGGCAGTTGAAAATCGGGTGTAAGCAAACCCGTATAAAGCTTATCGCGGGCTGGAATGGGGAGAAAGTTACGAAAAAATCGCTCGTTAAATAAACCACTAAAGTCAGTAGAAATTGCCATTCTCTAAACCTGATTATTTTTAGTATTTTTACAAATAAATAGCTATAAATTAGAGATTCAGTAAAAAATATTGTAATTTTTGCTGTTGTAATGGAATTGATAAACTTTCTCTGTCGCTTCTAACCAAGGTATTTGTAACCTCTCTTGATTTTTATTTATATTTTTCATAAGGTAGACAAAATACTTACCTTAAATAGAATAAAAAAGCTACATTTAAACAAAAAAATTAACAGTTTGTATTTTTTAAGCTATTCATTTTGTCTAAATTCACAGAGAATGAAAACATAGATTTTTATGTGTGTTTCCCCTAAGTCATGATTGCAATTCAAACTCCAACATCGGCTGTTGGAGTTTAGATGCGGCTATAGCGCTTTTCATTCCGATGAGATACTAAAGTACCTTCACACCAAAAGATGTACTAGACTCAGGTGCCGCAATAACACCTACACTGAAGCAAAGTATACTTTAGACTTAACTGGGTCGGGGTTCATGGTTTGGTCACCAGGTTGCCAACCAGCTGGGCAAACCTCGTCAGGATGTGATTGTACGTGCTGAATAGCTTGCAATGTTCGCAATGTTTCATCGACGCTGCGACCAAATGCCAGGTTGTTAATTGTGGCATGTTGAATTGTACCGTCTTTGTCAATAATAAACAGTCCCCGCAAAGCAACCCCTTCTCCAGGGTCAAGGACGTTATAAGCGGTGCTAATCTCTTTTTTGATGTCAGAAACTAGTGGATAGTTTAGGTCACCAACACCACCCGATTTACGGTCGGTTTGAATCCAAGCAAGGTGCGAAAATCCGCTATCTACCGATACACCAAGGACTTCGGTGTTGATTTTGCTAAAGTCTGGGTAGCGATCGCTAAATGCTGTAATCTCAGTTGGACAAACGAAGGTAAAATCTAGGGGATAAAAGAAGAGAACGACATACTTGCCGCGATAGTCGGAAAGTTTAACTGTCTTAAATTCTTGGTCTACTACAGCTGTTGCTGTAAAGTCAGGTGCTGTTTGACCAACGCGGATGCATTCCGTCATACTATTATTTTCCTTCAGCCTAATATGTTTCTATCTACACCGAACAATCGATGGTTGCTTTAGCAATCGATTGTCCAGACTTTGACTATTTGATTACGAACTGTTACGAATATATCATACTCATAACGATTTTGAGTAACCAATGCTTGATGATTTAGATACGAAAGAATGGATACTCACTAATGGGTTAGGCAGCATTGCCAGTGGTACGGTTGCGGATATCCGCACCCGGACTTACCACGGGTGGCTGTTTGCTGCGAAATATTCCCCAGGCGATCGCTGTCTATTGCTTTCGCATCTTGAAGCTAGCTTAGAATTACCCGACCGAACTATAGCATTAGGATCAAATTTTTGGGCTAACGGTCAAATCGACCCCACTGGCTACCAATTTTTACGCTCTTTTGATACTAACCAAGGAGCCACATGGATTTGGGGAGAAAACGAGTGGCAATTAAGTCGGCAATTGGTAATGCCAAATGAGGGAGTGGGGAGTGGGGAGTGGGATGCAGGGGAAGACACCCCGCACCCCATACCCTACTCCGGAAGCTTACTAATTCAATATCGTTATGAAGGAACCCAAACTGGAATATTAAGATTGCGGTTGTTAATTGCTGACCGGGATTTTCATCACCAGCAAGCAAAAATGCCAGAATTGGAGTTTTCGGAAAAATTGGGAGAGCAAGAAGTTTGTCTACAAGCGAAAATTTCAGGTCGCTTTGGTACACCTTGGCATTTACGGTGGACGCATGGAGAATATCAGCAGGATGCTGCTTGGTACTGGAATTATGTTTTACCTGAAGAAACGAAACGCGGATTAAGTGATAGAGAAGATTTATATAGCCCAGGTTATTTAAGCGTTACTCTTCAACCGGGAGATACAATTACCCTTGAAGCACGAGTTGGGTTCCCCTCGCAGCATCAAAATATTTTGACATCGACAACATTTAACGAAGCCATTGCCAAAGAAGGGAGTAAGAAAATGGGGAGTAGGGGCGCAAGTCCTTGCGCCCCAACTCCCCACTCCCAGTTACTCAAAGCTAGCGAGCAATTTATTGTTTATCGCCAGTCAACTGATAGTCCGACAATCATTGCCGGGTATCACTGGTTTAGCGATTGGGGAAGAGATACTCTAATTGCTTTACCTGGCATAGCATTAGTTCCAGGACGTTACGAACTTGCCCGAAAACTTTTGGAAACTTTAGGGCAATATTGTCGCTATGGTTTGATTCCAAACGGGTTACCCGATGCCGATGGTGAGCCATTTTATAGCAGTATAGATGTGTCGCTATGGTGGATTGAAACCCTGGGGCTTTATCTTGAAGCTACCCAGGATTGGGATTTTTTGGCAAAGCAATACCCAGTAGTACAGCAAATTTACAAAGCGTTTATTGGTGGTACTCGCTACAATATCCAGGTTGATTCGATTGATGGGTTAGTTGGTTGGAATAATTGGGGTGTGGCATTAACTTGGATGGATGCGGTCGTCGATGGGCAACCAGTGACACCCCGTCGGGGTAAACCTGTAGAAATTAATGCACTGTGGTACTCGGCTTTGTGCTGGGCTTCGCGGTGGGCAGAGATTTTGAGCGAGCGTGAGGATATAGCCGAGCAAGGACGTTTAGCAAAACAGGCTCGTCGCTATAGCTTGCAAGCCGAGCAAGTGAAATTTTCGCTGCAAAAGTTTTGGAATCCCCAATGTAACTACTTGTATGATGCGATCGAGCCAGATGACCGCCGCAATCGGCAAATTCGCCCTAATGCGGTGTTAGCGCTGTCGTTGTCGCATTGTGCCTTTCCCCAATTCCAAGGTCAAAAGGTATTAGATATTGCTAGGGATAGGTTGTTGACTCCCTACGGGCTTCGCAGCCTCGACCCTGCCGACTTGGAGTACATCGGTAAATATGAGGGCAATCA
>JANNFJ010000417.1:0-7052 GCA_031379725.1 Calothrix sp. OTE_75_metabat_31 | reverse complement strand
GTCATGGGCTGCGAAAATTGCAGGCTTGTTCTACCGCTTTCCCAAAGTTGGCTATAAAGTCGGTGTTAAACGTCCAAGCGGTCCTCAACTTATGGGTAAAATCCTTTGCGGACAATTACGCTACGGTGATGTAGCCGGTCGTGCTATCAAGCGTTTAACTCCGTTTGGCTAAAGTTGAGTCAAGTAGTTTTCGTTGAAATTTCACGCAATCGTAGGGGCGGGGTCTCCCCGCCCTAACAATACCGTTGGTAAACTTATTTTCTTTATTGTCTTTAGAGTATTCCAATTAAAAAAATGTCCAAAATCGATGTCGTAGGATAGGCATCTCGCCTGTCCTACGACATATCTAGACAGGCGGGATGCCTATCCTACGGGATTATTTATTTCTTTGTTGTATTTGTAAAGTAAGATTACCCTGCCCAATTTATCAAGAGTGAGGGTAGATTTTTTTTACACGCCAAGCATCATTGCCATTTTGCGTAAATTGGTCGTATTCATTACAATTATTCTTTTTTAGGAGAATATTCATGCCACAGCAGCGATAGCAAAAGCTAGCTGCTGTGACTAATTGTGGAAAAATTATTTTTTAGCTGTAAAGCCTACTCTCGAACACAAATAGAATGCTGAGAATAATTTGTGGAGTCATCAAGTCAGAGTTATCAAGCTTGATTTTTAGTTTTTAGCTCTTTGTTGAGCATCAAGTCAGAATTGACTATTCCATAACTGTTACCCAACCGACGAGAACTCCTGACTCAATTCCTCCTCTATCTACAGAAATTTACTCTTCATCATCTTCGAGTTCATCATCTTCTAGCTCATCATCGTCAGAGTCAATGTCTAGCTGAGAACTTTTTTTATCGGTATCAACTTGAATTAAGTGAATGTGCTTGTATCCAAGCTTAATTTCAAATTCATCACCAGGTTCTAAACCCATTGCTTTGGTGTATGTTGCACCAATAACAATTTGACCGTTTTGATGAACGCTAACACGATACGTCGGTTCACGACCGCGACCATCTTTGGGTGCTTCCGGACTCAAGGGAATTCCTCTTGCCGATAGCAAAGCATCATAAAAATCAGTCAGGTTTACTCGTACTTGACCACCCTTGGTAGTCGTGTAATAACCACATTGTTTAGCTCTTTCCCGGCGTGGTAAAGTCGATAGTTCTTTTACCTTAGCCAGTAGTGCTTTTCCGGTTAATGCAGCGGTTGCAGTTTCACTCATTCGACTCAATTTATCCTTCCTGTCTCCAAACGTTGGAATAATTTAGCTAAATACCTTTCATCGGGCTTTTTATGCGAAAGCACATTCGACTTAATACCCTAGACTAACTAGGTAAATTCCTGCTGTTTTAATTCCTAGACTCTTGATTATGGGACTCCCATCAATCAGAAATATCATGGAGCATTCACAGGTCGCGTGGTAATCTTACGACACCTCCTGCCATCATTTGCCATCAAAAATGAAATATTTATTTTTTTTCTGGCATTTGTGTAGCAGCGTAACTCAAAGTTACCTTAGCAAATTCAACAAGATTTACAACTTGAAATAAGTTGTAATCTGATTAAATTGAAGGTTTTTCACTTTTTACACAGACCTAAATTGCGCTTTGAAGTCAGAATAGTATTCTCACATCAACAAAGCATTTTAGGACTGCATAGTTTTTTTTGAGGGTATTACGGGTATACACCCTTTAGGGCTGCAAGTAAAGCGCGATTTTTCACGATCTAACATCACAAGGAAACTTATTCAGTAATAGCCGTTCAGATGCGGCGATTCATACTGCTTTTGTTGCCTCGTAATTTTATATTAAATACTAGCATGGACTCATAATAGCAAAATACTTGTTTAATTTAGAATTAAAGTTGTTATACAGTTTATATTTAAATTTCTACCTTTAGGGTGAGTATTGCCAAACTCAATAAGAAAAATTCATTGAATCAGTGACTTGCAGTTTTGCTAATTGAGTTACATACTCAAGGAACGATAGTTATGAGGTCAAGATGTTCGCCGTCGTATTTAACAATTCTATATATCTAAGCATCCAAGCAAATATCCAAAAAATCATTTTTGATGACTGCAAGTGGATTTGCTGTGCTGCTTAACCTCTTGGATGTTGGAATTAAGTTCAAGTTATAAGGTAAGAATAATTTATACGAATTTTGTTGGGATTTGGCAATAAAAGTCAGCCGCATCCTTGGTATATCAGCTTTTATGGCAACTTACTGCGCTTAACATAGACACAATTATCTACCTTGTATGTATCTTGAAAATCATATGTAAAGTGCCCAAATGAAAACGTCGAATAAAGTCCTTATTGCCTGCAGCACAGGTAGGAACGCGCTTGGCACCGCCACTGACCTCGCATTCGATAAGTTAGATTTTAATGGTTATGCTTAGAATTAGTCATGGCTTAATTCTGTGACTATTAACAGCCTGATTGAGTCCAAGCCACGACAGTTTGACGTAGTTCTCAAAGCATGGTACTCAAGGCAGGGTAATGCTTTATCCCTGTTTGAATCATGGTGGTAATTTAAAAAATAAGGTTTATCGCACATGCAAGTTATTTTTAAAGTGATTCGGCAAAAACCAAATTCTTCTCCAGTGGTGCAAACTTACCAAATGGATGCCGAACCGGGGAATACAATCCTCGATTGTCTAAATCGAATTAAATGGGAACAGGATGGAACTTTAGCATTTCGCAAAAATTGTCGTAACACAATTTGTGGTAGTTGTGCAGTCCGAATCAACGGACGTTCAGCTTTAGCTTGTAAAGAAAATGTTGGTAGTGAAATAGCTTTCTCACAGCACGCAGCTTTTAGTACAACTTCTGAGTCCGCAATTCCAGAAATAATAGTTGCACCACTTGGCAATATGCCTGTCATTAAAGATTTGGTGGTGGATATGAGCAGCTTTTGGAATAACCTAGAAACAGTCGCACCTTATGTTAGTACTGCTGGGAGGCAAGTTCCCGAACGCGAATTTTTACAAACACCACAAGAGCGATCGCGCCTCGACCAAACGGGCAATTGCATCATGTGCGGTGCTTGTTATTCGGAATGTAATGCTCGTGAAGTCAATGAAAATTTTGTGGGACCCCACGCACTTGCTAAAGCCTATCGAATGGTAGCTGATTCGCGCGACAATGATGCAGAAAATCGCCTCGAAGCGTATAACGAAGGAACTAAAGGTGTTTGGGGTTGTACTCGTTGCTACAATTGCAACTCGGTTTGCCCGATGGATGTTGCACCAATGGAGCAAATTACCAAAATCAAGCAAGAAATTCTCGACCGCAAAGAAAGCAGCGATAGCCGTTCGATTCGTCACCGCAAAGTGTTAATTGATTTGGTTAAAAAAGGTGGTTGGATTGACGAACGTCAATTTGGTTTGCGAGTTGTAGGAAATAATTTCCAAGACTTACGTGGTTTGTTAAGTATCGCACCATTAGGAGTACGGTTGCTCGCACGCGGCAAATTTCCCCTCAAATTTGAACCATCAGAAGGAACTATTCAAGTAAGGAACCTAATTCAAGCAGTTGAGGAAGAGGAAAAAAGCAGTAGGGAGTAGTGGTGGGTGTCATTAATTTTGATGGGTTAAAAAAAATTTCGTAGTGCGTTCGCGCACTACCCATCAAAACTTATGACGTGGACTATTAGTATTGACATACTTCCTACCTTGGATCTTGCTCAATATTTAACTTTCTTCCCGAACGATCGTAAACCCAAATATCCCACTGTCCGTTTACGGTCGTCTCAAATGCAATCCGACTACCATCAGCGCTAATTATTGGGTTGCGGACTTCTGCTGGCAAATTTTCAGTCAAGTTACGCAATTGACGTGTTTCGCGGTCGTAAAGAAAAATCGCTCCTCGTCCCTGACGACTTGCAGCAAAAACAATATAACGACCGTTCTCGGAAACACTCGGATGTGATGCGATCGCGTCAAACGAATTCAGACCGGGTAAATCGACTAAATTGCGAGTTAACGTATCGAACATGTATACATCTTGACTGCCGCGACGGTCGCTAGTAAAAACAATATATCTACCCGCAATTTGAGGATTAAGTTCCGAAGCACTACTGTTTAAACTTCGACCACCTGGGTCAAAGGGATAATTGACTATTCCCGAATACCCACTGCATCCACTTAATAACAATAAATTTATAAGTAAAGGTATAAAAACAGACTTATTCAACATTGGTCATTTGTTGTTAGCGGTCATTAGTCATGAGTCAGTAGTTAATTACTTAGCTGTTGGCAATTAATAAATTAAATCTAAAAGTTAATCTCTCTATTTCCCTTACTTCGTTTAGGGGCGGGGTAACCCCGCCCCTACCTACTCCCTCATTAGACCCCAGGAGGTGCATTAACAGGCGCACCATTGGGAATATCTAACTCAATATTTACACCTCGGTCGAGAACTTCAATATCCCATTGACCGCGAACCGTGGTTTCAAAGACAACATAACGCCCATCGGGGCTGATATTCGGATTTCGCACCCAACCGCGATAAATCGGCGTTAAAATTTGCGACTGTTGGGCAATACGGTCGTAGAGTCCGACAACAGGTCTACCTTGGTCGCTAGTAATGTAAGTAAGATAACGTCCCGTGTAACTGAGACTCGGACTTTCAACAATTGCATCGGGTCGATTCAAACGAGGAACGCTCATAAATTGTTGTCGCTCTAAATCGTATACTAGCAGTTGGTGAGCGCCATTACGATTTGAGACAAAAGCCAAAAAGCGACCGTTTCCACTCAATGCGGGCTGTTCTTCGGTGAAGCGACTATTGAGCGAAGTTGACCCAATAGGAATATTTTCGGAACTACAAGCTGTAAGTAAAATCAGGCTAAAAATAAGACCCCAATATATTTTTATTTGGAGCCAAAATCTAAATGTAAGTTTTTCCACCTGAACTAAGAAGGGAGTAGGGAGTAGGAAGGTAGGAAGATGGGGAGGTGGGGAGGTAGGAAGATGGGGAGGTGGGAAGAGAAGAAGTAAAAATAATTTTCCTATCCCCCTTTTCCTTATCCCCTCTTCTGTTCCTACTCCCTACTTCCCACTCCCTCTATACTGGTGCATCGTCATCATAATTTGTTGGGCTTTCGGGTCGGTCTTCCAATCGGTCGATTGGCTTGTAATCGACATAATCGGTGGGAATTGCTTCGTCGTCATCGCGCTGGTAACGCGGACTCGCATCGCTCACAGGTCTTCGTCTTCTAGGTTTAGGCTGGGTTACTTGTTCATCATCTCGGATTTCAGGACGTGAGGAACTACTTTCACCACGGCTTCGCGTTGGTCTGCGTTCATCGGTCGAACTATCCCAATCGTCACCCTGTCTCGAAACAGATGGAGAACCCCAATCACCGTCGTCAACATTTTCGGGAGTACGACCTGTAGGACGCGATGAATTGCGACGACGGGGAGTTTTATCGGTTGTTTCGGGTCTTTCATTGCTGTTGCGACGCGACGATCTACGGGGTGCATCTTCTTCGTAATAATCATCGCGCTGCGAACGACCTTCGCGGCTACCTGTAATTCGGGCACGGGGACGGTCGTCTTCTTCGTCATCATAGTAGGGAAGCGGTTCTAATTCCGCACCTACCCGTTCGGCTCTACCTGATTTGCTGCGATTACTATAATTTTTATAGTCACGACTGACTGGACGCTCGTCATCTACAATTGGAGTATTGCGTTTGGCTTGCTCGGTAGCAATTCCCCGCAGTCGGATGCTTTCGTAAGCAAAAAATACTACTGAACCAACTAATAACACCTGACCAAACTGTAAAATCGGGTCAAGTCGCCAACCTTGGAATATTAGAATAAAACCAGCCAATAATCCAATTGCGGCAAAAAATATATCGTGGTCGCGGGATAATTCCGGTTTGACAGTACGTAAAAAATATAAACCTGCCCCAGCCACAGCTAAGAAGATTCCTAAAAAGGTGGCTGGAGTCGTACCTAAGTTGACCTGAGCCAGAACATTGGCTGAGTTCAGCCCAAAAATTAGCATTGTTTTTTTCCCAATATCAAATCTATGTTAACTATTCGCAATAAATATCTCTACTGTAGCTGGACACATTAATATTAAGGCTTCAAAGCACTTTTTAAATGCTTTGAAGCCATTACTCAAAGCGAAAACTTTTATCTGTCAACGTTAATAAGTTTTTCTTAAACCACAGATATTTGCACAAGTCAAGAAAAATTACATTTATTGACAGACAATAGAGGGCTTAAGCATAAGGCGTGGGGTTTAAGGTGTAAAAGATAGGGCATACTTTTTATTCCTCTACTACCAAGTGCAAAACGGCGGAAATTGCCATACCATTTTAAAAATATTTCAATTTTAATAAAGGTAGTGCGTAGGCTTGCGCCAGCCCTTCGGGCTTGTATCTTGCTCGCATACTATACAAAGCGAGCAAGATGCTATACAAAGCGAGCAAGATGCTCGCACTACTTATTTCCGCCGTCTTATACTGGTACGGCCGGGTTTACGAAGATTTCTAGTTTTCGCTCAAAATACTCATAAACCCGCCCCTACCCCCTACCCCCTACTCTTGGTCTAAGAACGTTGAATTTTGTCTTTTTGGCTAATAAAAATCAAGAATACGGTTGCGGGAATAACCACAATCGCTGTGCCCCAAAGTAAACTCCAAAGAAAATTTGCTAAAGAAGGTGTCATAGTTTTCTACCTTTTTTTTTTTACATACTTCTTTCTAATTCTAATAGTCTATTACGTCCTTGAGAAGCAGTTGAGAAGCTCAAAAACTCGGTTTTTCCAAGAAATAGGTTTTTTAAGTGTAAGTTTGTATAAAATTTTAATCAATACAGCAGTTGGCGTTGTTTACCTGTAACCTCTCTATGATGCTTTCGGTTTTGTATCCATACCTGATTTACTGAAAATCTGCTTTAAATATCCGGGGTCATTAGAACAAAACACTGTCTTTCTGAAGTTAAAATGAGAAATAGCCTTAAAAAGCTTAAAATTCATCCGACTTAGAGTAATCCAAGAAATAAATGATCCGTAGGATAGGCGTCTCGCCTGTCTGTG